>JBIIYI010000092.1:0-9093 GCA_044346895.1 Phycisphaerales bacterium | reverse complement strand
CGCCTGAGGATCCCAGAACTGTTCGTCCAGCACGCCCTTGCCGCCCACGAGGCGCGCGGAGCCCCCGGGCGTTCCGACGATCACCGCGTCGCGCGCCGCATCGGAGATCGCGAACGCGCCATTCGGCAGGAACGCGGCACCGCTCGGTCGAACGAAACCGAGACCGCCGAGTTCGCGCAGCGTCGACCATCTGCCGTCCGCGGATCGAAGGAACACCGCCTGCGCGGTGGAATCGGCGACCGCCCAGCGACCGTCCGCCGACACCGCGATTTCCTCGGGCGTCCGCGCCTCCGCAGGCAGCGAGACGAGTTCACCCGATGCGAGTCGCGGATCGGTCACGATCACCGCCATGTTCGCTCGATCGAGGATGAGGACCTTGCGCGCGTCCGCGTCCGCGTCCCCGAAGGCGAGGTCCGCGGGGTCCGGCGTGCGCACGGCGCCACCGGCTGCGGCCAGCCGCCGGGCGAACGCCTCGAGCCGCATCGAGCGCGCGAGGCGTGGCATGAAGAGGTCGACCACGGGCTCCTTGGTCGAGTCCCAGAGGAGGTCGTACACGTCGATCGCGCCCCGGCCGCGATCCGCGATCCAGACGCGTCGGCTCGTCGGCTCGATCGCGATCGCGGAGACCTCGCGGAAGCGCTGCGGACTCGCGCCCCCGCCTCCCATCAGCGTCATGTGGATCGGCGGCGTCGTCCGCGCATCGAGCACGCCGACCGCCTCGCTCTCGATATCGATCAGCGCGAGCAGGTCGCCCGCGCACGCGACCTCCGGACCGAAGTGACTCGAGATCAGTTCGGTCGACTGCGGAATCCCCGGCGGCTGCGGTTCGGGGGTGAGCCGGAAGAACTGCACTCGATCCTCGAACGCCTCCGCCACGGCGAGCGTCGTTCCATCGGCCGACACCGCGATCGAGCGCGGGTAGTGGATGTTGCCCTCGCCCATCCGCGGCACGAGCGCATGCATGCCGAAGAAGCCCGCGAAGCGCCCCTCGCCATCGAGGATCTGGATCCGGTGGTTGAGTTCGTCCGCGACCAGCACGCAGGCCGAAGCGCCTTGTCCGAGGATCGCCACATCTCCCGGCGCGTTGAACTGCCCGGGATTCGATCCGAACTCGCCGATCGGAACACCCGCCGACGCGGGGATGCGGTCGGCACCCGCTCCGAAGCGCCAGACGCAGTCGTGGAGGCGATCGGCCACGAGCACGCTGCCGTCGTCGAGCGCGGCGAGCCCTCTCGGATCGCCGATCTGCCCGAGGCCGAGGCGCGCGACCTCCGCGCCGCGCCCGTCGAGCAGGAGGACGGCCCGCGCCCGACGATCGGAGACGGCGATTCCCTTCGGATGGAAGGTCACGCCGGCTGGTTCCTGCAGGAGGGTCTCGCCGAGCTTCCGCGAGGAACTTCCCTCGAGCATCACGAGAAACCCCGCGGCATCCGCGACGACAATCGCGCCATCGCTCCGGACATCGACGGCGACGGGCGCTCCGAACGCGCCCTTCCGAAGACTCCTGACCGCGACGTCGGCACCCTCGAACCGCGCATCGATCAGTCGATCCGCGGGATCGATGGCCTCCGGGACGCACACGAGGAAACCGAGACCGCCGAGACCGCCGAATCCGCTGAATCCATCGAATCCGCCGTCTCCATCCGAAGCACTTTCACCGGGCTCCTGCCTTGCCTGCGCAGGCACCGCCGCGATCCCAAGCGCGCCCGGCAAGTCCGACGCCGTACGCAGGTACTCGGCACCTTGCGGGCACTGCGGCTCGAGCACGACGAGGATCGACGTCAGGGCCAACGTGAAGATCATGTTTCGAGTGTATCGCCCATCCTGAGGCGCCCGGTTGGTGATCGCCCAGCACGGTACCCTGCGCCGCGATGAACGATCATCCGACCGGTCCACATCACGAGGCCCACCATCCGCACCGCACGTCGACAGGCGTTCGGATCGCGCAGGCGATCGCGGTCGTCGGCACGCTCGCGATCGTCTTCCTCGCGCTCTTCGCCCCGCACGACGAGGCGGCGAAGGCGCCGATCGGCGGGGACTGGTGGATCGGGGTCCTTCCGTTCGGACTCCTCCTTGGTGCGATCGCGGTGTTCCCGCTCCTGCCGGGCGTCTCGCACTGGTGGCACTCGAACCTGAACCGCTACGTGGTGTCGCTCGCCGCCGCCGGGAGCGCGCTCGCCTACATCGGCGCCACGCAGGGTGCGGTCGGCATCGGGAACGCGGTCCACCACGCCGTGCCCGCCGAGTACGTCCCCTTCATGTCCCTCCTGTTCGCGCTGTACGTGATCGCGGGAGGGCTGCGGATCGAGACGCCCTTCGACGGTCGGCCGAGGGAGAACCTGACGATCCTCCTCGTCGGCGCGCTCGCCGCGAGCTTCGTCGGCACGACCGGCGCGGCGATGGTCCTCATCCGCCCGCTCCTCGAATCGATCCGACGCCGGAAGTACCGGGCGCACTCGGTCATCTTCTTCATCTTCATCGTCTGCAACTGCGGCGGCTGCCTGCTCCCGATCGGCGATCCCCCGCTCTTCATGGGCTACCTGCGCGGCGTGCCGTTCCTCTGGACCCTCGGACTCTGGAAGGAATGGCTCCTCGTGAACGGACTCCTGCTCGTGGCCTACGCCGCGATCGACGCGACGCTCTTCAAGAGGGAGCGGCGCGAGATCCAGCAGGCGAACGACCACAAGCGCTTCCGGCTCGAGGGCGGCGTCAACATCCCGCTGCTTGCCATCGCGATCGCCGTGGTGGCGCTGGTCGTGCCGGGCACGCCCGTTCTCGGGTCGTCGTTCGTGGCCCCGGCCTTCTCGCGCGAGGCGATCCTGCTCGGCCTCGCCGGCCTAAGCATGTGGTGGACGCCGAGGCCCGTCCGGCAGGCAAACCGGTTCGAGTTCGGCGCGATCATCGAGGTCGCGGCGATCTTCATCGGGATCTTCATCGCGATGCAGACGCCGCTTGCGGTCCTCTCCGCGAAGGGCCCCGAACTCGGGATCGAATCGCCGATCGCGTTCTACTGGATCACGGGCGCGCTCTCGAGCTTCCTCGACAACGCGCCGACCTACGTGGTCTTCATGCAGGTCGCATCGACGCTTCCCCACGTCGACGGCGAGACCTACATCCAGATCGCGGGCGGCGCCGTCCGCGAGGATCTCCTCACCGCCGTGTCGCTCGGCGCGGTCTTCATGGGCGCCAACACCTACATCGGGAACGGCCCGAACTTCATGGTGAAGGCGATCGCCGAGGGCGAGGGCGTCGAGATGCCGAGCTTCTTCGGCTACATGGCGTGGTCGGTCGGCATCCTGGTGCCGCTCCTCGCGCTCGCGGAAGTGTTCTTCCCGTGAGCCGCGCTCGCCGCTCGGTCGATCGGCCGCTCCATCGAACGATGTCGATCCGCGCGTCCGCTCAGCCCGCAGGCGCGGTGCGGACCTTCCCGCTTCCCGGGTCCTTCTTCGCCATCGAGGCGTAGATCACGCTCTGGACGATCACGCTTTCGCCGAGGAGACGCCCGACGCGCTCCGTCGCCTGGTCGAGCGTCTTGAACCTGTCCTGATCGAGTTCGGACTCGAAGATGTCGAGCGAGTTCTCGACCGCGAGCATCATGCTCGCGACGACCGCCCACTGGTGGCGCGTCTGCGGCCAGTACTCGTTCGACTGGACGAGCTCGATCGGCACGGTCACGCGCCAGCCGTCGCCGGTCTCGAGCAGCGCGACGAAGCCTCCCGCGACCAGTTCGCCGTCGTACTCGAGCGTGGCGGTCCCGTCGCCGAGATCCTCCGCCGCGAGTTTCGCGCGGGATTCGTCGAGGAAGCGGAACGGGTCGGTCACGGCGCGCTCGACGATCGGGCCGAATCCGAAGCGGTCGCTCACCCGCTCGAGCTGCGTCTGCGACTTCGCGAGGTCCTTCGCGTAGCGCTCCTTCAACTTCCGACTCACGCGACCGAGCTGACCGAGCATGTCGGAGAGTTTCCCCTTGACGTCACCGATCGCGCTCGCCTCGGTCACGCCATCCTCGAACTCGACGTCGCGCGCCGCGATCTCGATGAACTGCGGTAGATCTTCCGGGCGGCCGTCCTGCACCGCCTTCTGGATCGAATCGAGCAGGCGCTCGGGAGTCGACGTGTCGTAGACCGGGTCCGCGCAACCGACGAGGACCAGCGCCCCCATCGCCGCGAGGGGCGCGAGGAAGGCGCGGAAGCGCCGGGACGCGTCGAAACCTGGAAACCAGCGAAGCATGGCGCGCAGTGTAGCCCTCGACTTCGGCGTAGCATCCGTCCCATGCCTCCGTCGAGCGCGCCCGAACCGAACATGCCCGCCGCCCCGTCGATCTCGATCTCGATCTGCCTCAACGGGCGACCGGATCGCGTCGCGGCGGGCACGACGGTCGCCGATCTCGTCGCACGCACGCTCCCGAACGCCCGGGCCTACGCCGTCGAACTCAACCGCGCGGTGCTGTCGCGCCGCGAGCATGCGACGCGCGAGGTCGCGGAAGGCGACGTGGTCGAGGTCGTGACGCTCGTCGGCGGGGGCTGAACGAACCGCGGACGCGGGCGTCGCCGCGACGTTCGCCGGAAACGGACGGGCGACCCGACGCCGCGCGAAACGCTACCTTTCACGAGAACCTCTCACCGACCATGCCGCACGCCGCCGCCACCGACTCCCCCGCCGTTCCCCCGCTCAAGGTCGGCGGCTTCACGCTCCGGAACCGCCTCGTCACCGGGACGGGCAAGTACAGCGACTACGAGACGATGCAGCGCGCCCTCGAGGCGAGCGGCTGCGATGCGGTCACGGTCGCCGTGCGGCGCGAGCGGCTCGTCGATGCCGAAGGCCGTTCGCTCCTCGACTTCCTCGACCTCGCGCGCTACACGATCCTCCCGAACACCGCGGGCTGCTTCAGCGCCGAGGATGCCGTGCGCGTCGCGCGCCTCGGGCGCGAGATCCTCGATTCGGTCGACAACCCCGGCAGGCACTGGGTCAAGCTCGAGGTGCTCGGCGACCGCAAGACGCTCCTTCCCGATCCCGTCGGAACGCTCGAAGCGTGCCGCGAACTCGTGAAGGACGGCTTCACCGTGCTCTGCTACTCGAGCGACGATCCGATCATGGCCGCGCGCATCCGCGATGCGGGCGCCGCGAGCGTGATGCCCGCGGGGAGCCCGATCGGCTCCGGTCGCGGCATCGCGAATCCCGCGAACATCGCGCTCATCCTCGAACTCCTGAAGGATCCGGCCTCGGGCGGCGACCCCGCCTATCCGGTCATCGTCGACGCGGGCGTCGGAACGCCGAGCGACGTGACGATCGCGATGGAGCTCGGAGCGGACGGAGTCCTGCTCAACACCGGCATCGCCCACGCGCAGGATCCGGTCCGCATGGCGCACGCGATGAGGCTCGCGCTCGAGGCGGGCTACCACGGCGCCCGGAGCGGCCGCATCGGCCGCAAGCTGCACGCGAGCGCGTCGAGCCCCTGGCAGGGTTCGATCGCGTCGGTCGTGATCCCGGGCGAGTAGCGCGGCTGAGGGACGTGCCAACGCGCCAACGCGCCCACGAGAGCCTCAGGAGCCAATGGCGCCGAAGGGGCCGACCGACCTCAACGACCCGAAAGGGCCGAAGTCGCGACTTTTTGTCTCGCGCCACCGGAGGAACCGCCGATCCTTCCGACGTGGATCGCCGCCCGATCGCCCCGACCGCCTCGCGATCCCTTGCCTATCCAGAGGCGATGCGCTGCATCTTCTGCGCGCTCGTCGTCCTCGGTCACACCGAACTTTCGCTGATGGGCTTGGCCATCACCTCGGTGGCCGGGTTCTTCGCGATCTCGCTTGGCTTCGCGATGATCGGCGGCGATCGGACGAAGATCCGTGGCCGAATCCAACGGCTGGTCCTGTTGTGGTGCGTCTGGTCGCTTGCCTACAGCGTCCTGCTCACCCTGAAGGCGCTCCACGCCGGCAAGCCGCCGTTTGACTGGATCCGTGCCTGGATGGTGATCACGGGGACTTCCCTTCACCTCTGGTTCCTCCCTGCGCTCGCTCTCGCGCTGCTCGCCTGGATCACGATGCCCGAGCGGTGGCACACGCGCAAGATGGGAGCGGTGCTTCTCGGCCTCACCCTCGCCGCCGTCCTATCGACCGCGCAGGGCCCCGAGTGGATGAAGGACCGGGGTGTCGCACAACTGAGACTCGGAACCATCATCGCGATGGCTTCCATCGGCTTTGCGCTCGTCATCCCCCGCAAGCTCGAAGGATGGATCGCCTTCCCTGCAGCCGCCCTCCTTCTCGCGAGCATCCTGGGGCATGCTTTCGGCCTCACGTCGATGGCATGCCACCTCGCGGTCATTCCAGCGACCATCGCCCTGTGCAGGGTCCCTCAACCCGCAACGCCTTCGATGCTCGCGAACACCGCAGCACTCACGTCCGGTGTCTATCTGGTGCACATGGCGGTGTTGACGGTACTTCACGGAATCGGGGTTGCAGGCATCGCGAAGTTCCCGACTGCGCTCGCCTGCAGCGTCGTATTGGTGCTGCTCGCACGCCGAACTCGACTCCGACCGTACTTCGGTTAGCGCAGACCATGCCTTTCGATTCGTCTCCATCGCGCCACTGAACGGCAATGTCTCATCGCGTCATCCCGCGCGATGCGATCCCGCGATCCCCCTCGTGACAGTGATCCACGCGCGTTGGGTATCCTCGCCTCGATGCCGTCACAAGACGTCCCGATCCGAGCGACTCATCTTCCCTTCGATCCGGGGAATCCCTACCAGCAGCGGCTGTCGGACGAACTCCGGCAGATCGGGGTCGAGGTGTCGCGCCGCGCGCTCAGCCTGCATCCCGCGTATCGACAGTGGCGACGCTGGCACGCCGACATCGTGCACTACCACTGGCTCAGCCCGGCGGACTTCGGAGGCGATCGCTGGCGGATCGCGCGCAGGCTGCGCATGGAGTCGTTCTTCGCGCAACTTCGCCTATTGAAGGCGCATCGGCCCGCGGTCGTCTGGACCATCCACAACCTCGCCGACCACGAGTCGCCGGACCCGCGCGAGGATGTCCGGTTCCTCGCGCGCATGTGCGCGGCCGTCGACGCCTGCGTCGTCCATTCGGAATCGGCCCGCTCGGAAGTCCTCTCCGCGGTGGCTTCGGCCGGAGCGGATCCGGCGATCATCACGCCGAAACTGCATGTCGTCCCGCACGGAAACTACGTCGGCTGCTATCGGCCGGCGCGCAGCCGGAGCGAGCAGCGCGCGCGGCTCGGGCTGGCCGACCACCACGTCCTCGTCGCGGCGCTCGGGCAGATCCGTGAGTACAAGAACGCGGTCGCGCTGATTCATGCGTTTCGCCACGGCGCGGACGACGACCTGCGGCTCCTCATCGGAGGAAGTCCGCGGACGGCGTCGCTCGATGCCTCGATTCGCGCCGCGATCGCGGGCGACCCGAGGATCCTGTACCAGCCCGGATTTCTTCCCGACGGCGAACTCGCCGCGCATCTCGAGGCGTGTGACGTCGTCGCCCTGCCGTACCGGGCCTGCCTGACCTCGGGCGCCGCGATCCTCGCGATGACGTTCGGCAAGCCGGTGATCGCGCCCGATCGAGGCTGCTTCCGCGAGATCCTCGCCGCGCAGGCGCACCTCCTCTACGACGAACGCGATCCGCAGGGCCTGCCGGAGGCGATCGCCCGTTGCGCGCGCGCGCAGGACGTCATCGAGTCGGCCGGGGCCGCGAACCGCGTTGCGGCGGAGGCGATGCCGTGGAGCAACGCGGCGGCGAAGACGCGCGAGCTCTACGTCCGACTGCGGGCGCGCGGGGCGGAGGCCCGGGACCGATGAGTGGCCCGCGCGATCGATCGACGGCGACCAGCCGCGCTCCCGCTACCCTGCGGGCTCCGATGCGCGCGACGAACGTTCTCCGATCGACGCCGATCCCTCACGGTGCATGCACCCGTCGTATGGAGGCGTCGTGAGCAGGTTCACCCTCGAAGGCATCGCGCGGTCGACGACAATGGCGCTTGCGCGCATACCGGGACCTGGGGGTGGCGCTCGTTCGGGTGCTCGATCGGGCGAACTGATCATGACGCCGAGCGACTTCGGGAGCCTCGGCGATCGCGCCATGATCGCCGCGCTGCGCTCGCTCATCGTCGAACGCGACAGAAACGCTCCTCTCATCGCGAGTTGGATACCTGACGACCGATGGTCCTGCGAAGGCAGGCTGCACGACCCCGCGCATGCCCCGGTTCGCGCGCGGGACTACTTCCGGTGGCGACGACCGACGCGGGCACTCCGACGGCTCTTCCTGATCGGCGCGGATGTGCTCGACGGCCACTACTCCGTCACGCGCTCGATCGAGCGGCTCGAGTTCTGCGGCTTCTGCGCATCGCGCGGCGTCGACGTGACGATCACGGGCTTCAGTTACAACGACGCCGCGCCGCCCGTGGTCCAGGATGCGCTCAGGCGACTGCCGCCCGCGGTCCGACTGTGCGCGCGCGACCACCGCAGCCGCACGCGGATCGAGCGCATCACGGGGCGTCCCGCGGTGCAGGTCGCCGATCTCGCGTTCCTGCTTCGGCCGGACGCCGACGGCCCGCGCGCGCGGCCGACGCTCGAGTGGATCGAACGCCGGCGCGCGGAAGGCGCCGCGGTGCATGCCCTCTGTCCGAATCGGCTTTCAGCAAAGCTCGAAGCCGCGACCTTCGCGCGAGGGGCCAGCGGGACGATGGATCCGAGAGAGGCGGAATCCGCTCGGGCGGAGCTGGTCGTCGACTGCCTCGCGCAGGTGGTGGCGCGCGTCCACCACGACGAACCGAACGCCGCCTTCGTCCTCCTCAGCCATGACACGCGCGGCCCCCTCAACGATCACGCACTGTGCCTGCGCATCCTCGAGCGGTGCGCCGACCGGTCGATCCTCGTGGTTCCAGCCGATGCCTCGCCGGGAGAGATCAAGGCGATCCTCGGCCGATGCGACGGGCTTCTCACCGGTCGGATGCACTGCGGCATCGCGGCGCTGGGAGCGGGAACGCCCGCGGCATTCCTCGACTACCAGGGAAAGGTCGAGGGGCTGCTCGAGTTCTTCGACCTCGACACAGCGATCGCGCTGACGACGGACACGCGTGCCGCGGCGG
>JBIIYI010000091.1:0-9100 GCA_044346895.1 Phycisphaerales bacterium | reverse complement strand
CCAGGCACGCGCCGTGTTGGTGCCCGGCTCGTGCCGTGTTGGTGCCTGGCACGTGTCGTGTTGGTGCCCGGCACGTGCCGTGTTGGTGCCTGGCACGTGTCGTGTTGGTGCCCGGCACGTGCCGTGTTGGTGCCTGGCACGTGTCGTGTTGGTGCCTGGCACGAGCCGTGTTGGTGCCTGGCACGTGTCGTGTTGGTGCCTGGCACGTGGCGTGTTGGTGTGGGGGCCGGGGGTCCAGACGCCGCCGCGGGCTTGGACACCGCCGCGGGCTTGGACGCCGCCGCGGGCTTGGATGCGGACCCGGGCTTCGGGCTTCGCCGCGGATTTCGCTCGGTACACTCCGGCGATGATCGAGTTCAGAGGCTGCTACACCGCCATCGTCACGCCGTTCACCGCCGATGGGATCGCGATCGACGAGGCGAGGCTCGCCGAGCAGATCGCATTTCAGGCCGATGGCGGCGTGCGCGGCATCGTCGCCTGCGGAACCACCGGCGAGTCGCCGACCCTCGAGGACGATGAGCATCGGCTGGTCGTCGAGACCGCCGTCACGTGCGGCAAGGCGCGCGGAATGCAGGTCATCGCCGGCGCCGGTTCGAACTCGACGCGTCATGCCGTGGCGCTTCAGAAACTGGCGTACGAACTCGGTGCAGACGCCGGTCTCCAGGTCACGCCCTACTACAACAAGCCTTCGCAGGAGGGGATCTACCGCCACTTCATGACCGTGGCCGACTGCTGCCCGCTGCCGGTGATGCTCTACAACATCCCCGGCCGATGCGGCGTCGCGATCACGCCCGAGACCGTCGCGCGCCTCGCGCGGCATCCGAACATCGCCGCCATCAAGGAGGCGACCGGATCGATGGACTCGGCCAGCGAGATCAGGCAGCGCTGTGCGATCACGCTGCTTTCGGGCGACGATTCGCTCACGCTGCCGTTTGCCGCGTGCGGCAGCGCGGGCGTCGTGAGCGTCGTGTCGAACCTCATGCCGGCCCGCGTGCAGGCTCTGTGCGACGCGTTCCTCGAGGGGCGTGCGCTCGATGCGCAGGCGATCCACGCCGAACTCTTCCCGCTCGCGAAGGGGCTGCTCTCGCTCGATGTGAATCCCGTGCCGCTGAAGGCGGCGATGCGGCTCCTCGGCCGCGATTCGGGCGCGGTGCGGCTGCCGCTCGCGGAGGCTTCCAAGGACGCGGTCGCACGGATCGGCGAGATTCTCGCGACCTTCGGCTTGTCGAAGCTCGAGGCGGCGG
Organism: Phycisphaerales bacterium; assembly: GCA_044346895.1. Classification (GTDB taxonomy): domain Bacteria; phylum Planctomycetota; class Phycisphaerae; order Phycisphaerales; family SM1A02; genus QWPT01. The sequence goes on along the minus strand of JBIIYI010000091.1, from coordinate 7,856 downwards.
CACGGGCGTGACCTCCATGCCGTTCCATCCCTACGACGCGCGTGCGCTGCCCTACAAGATCGCGGTGCTCTGCTACCTCTACGACGAGGAGGGGCGCCTCCTCCTGCTCCATCGCCGCAAGCCGCCGAACCGCGACATGTATTCGCCGATCGGCGGAAAGCTCGAGATCGCGGAGGGCGAGGGGCCGCATGACTGCGCCCTGCGCGAGATCCGCGAGGAGGCGTCGGTGACGCTCGGGCCGGACGAGATCAGGATGATCGCGATCGTGAGCGAGCGGGCGTATCAGGGCGAGGAGCACTGGCTGATCTTCCTCTTCGAGGCGACGCGCCCGATCCGTCGCGACGAGATCCCGCACTCGGAGTTCGACGAGGGCCGGCTCGAATGGCATCGCGTCGAGGACGTCGAGAAGCTTCCGATCCCGGCGACCGACCGCGAGGTCATGTGGCCGAACGTCCGCCGCAACCGCGGCGGGTTCTTCATGGTGCACATCGATTGCTCGAAGCAGCCCATGGAGCCTCGGTTCGTGGAGACGTGGCCGGGGGTGCACGAGAGGCGTCCGGGCGAGGCGTGATCGAACGCGCGGCGCGCGTCGTGGTCCCGAACGGCCTGGACCCCGCATTGGATCGAAGGCTGAAGTCGCGACGTCGACCGTCGCAGGAGTGCGTCATGGCGGGTGATCGTGGTCGTGGAAGCGCGGGCAACGTGATCGCGGCGATCTGCAGTCTGCTGATTCCCGGGCTCGGGCAGTTGGTGCAGGGCCGAGTTCTGGCCGCGATCGTCTGGTTCGTCGTATCGATCGTCGTCTGGGCGGTCTCGTTCGGATTCCTCGGCTGGGTCGCCCACGTGCTCGCGTGCGTGGATGCCGCCCGTTGGAAGCCTCGGGATTGACGGTACGGGAGCGGCGTTCGGTCGGCGACTCCAGTTCGGTCCGAACGCATGCCGAGCGCCTGAGGGGTGCGCGCCTCGGCCAGGTTGTGTCGGACGCACTGCCGAATGCCCGAAGTCCCCATCGGTGCCCGGATGGGCCGGATGGGCCGGATGGCCCGGATGGCAACGGGCCGTGACAAGTGGTCATCCGGAGCGCGAGGCCGTATCCGCAGCGATACGCCGAGTCGAAGCCGACGCCGCCAGCCGGGATGCCGGGCGGATTGAAGCCCGGCGGATCCGTCGGACAGGACCTCGTGTCTGCTGCCAGGGTCCGGCTTGCGAGGCGGTTGTCGACGTGCGACCCCGCGCTGCGACCCCGCGCTGCGACCCCGCGCTGCGACCCCGCGCTGCGACCCGTGCATCCCGCCCTCGCGGTGTCGAAAAACCGGCTCGGGACGCCCACGATTCGCGGTCGCAACCATCCGACGACGACGAAACGCGCCGATTTTGCCCATTCTTCGGTGGCCGATTTGCAGGTTGGCGAATGCGGACTACCTTTCGGGTGGAGAAGGAGCGATTCCGGCGTCGTGTCGGGCGCTCCACAGGGAATCGCGAGGATCGTTCGATCCTGAGCGAAGGACAGGGGTTCACACAACTCGTCGCGTCTCACGGAAACGCTGGGTTTTCGCATGGTCTGGCCGCCTGACGCCGCCTCGACCCTGCGTGGCATCCAGGGTCTCGAGGGGCCTTGCTGCAAGGACCGATGCGCCCGGAACGGGTGCGGTGCTTTCGGCGTGGTTCAGCCGTGCGATGTGTCTCGATGCGGTTCGGGAAAACCGTTTCGGGTGCGCGGATGAGGCGCGAATGAGACTCGGATGAAGCGCGGCTGAGACGCGGATACGAGATGTGTGGACCGGAAACAGGGAAGGCACCTCTTCGGTGTCCTTGGAGGTTGAGGGTCATGCACAAGACGCAGTCTGTTTCGCGCGCCCGTCGGGCGTCTGCGGTTGTTCGCATCGCATCGCTTGTCGGCACCATCGGCGCCGTCGGCACCGTCGGCTCTGCGCACGGATCCTTCGTCGCCACCCTCGGAGCGTACGGACCGGGCGAATACGCGCGGTGCGGATACCGCGCCTCCTACGCGTGGGACTCGACTTCGGCCCTCAACACCTACAATATCCGGGCGTTCCAGCACGACTTCCTTGCGACGACCGGAAGCGGCGACGGTGATCTGGCCGGCGGCTCGACGGCGGTGCTGCGCACGTGGTGCGTGCAGGTGTATCAGTCCGTCGGCCTCGGGGAGACCTACGACTTCGATCTCGTGCCGGTCGAGTCCGTGCCCAGCCAGGGTCATCCTGGTCCCATGGGCGTCGTCCGCGCGAACGTCGTGCGCGACCTCTTCGCCCGCTGGATCGATGCGTCGACGGGGTACGTCGTCGGCGACGCCGCGGATCGCGACGCGAAGTCCGCCGCCTTCCAGCTGGCTGTCTGGGAGATCACCCACGAGAACTTCGGTACGACCGACGAGACGGGCATCGTCTCGAGGATGTCGCTCGATCTCGGCGCCTTCCGCTCGACGCCCTCCACGGCGGCTCTGGGCTGGTACGACGCGATCCGGCAGTCGCTCGGCTCGAACGGCTTCCGGAACTTCGACGTGCAGGGACTCGCGCATCCGACGGCGCAGGACCAGATCTTCACACCGGTGCCCGCGCCGGCGGCGATCGGCCTCTTCGGCGCGGCGGGAGTTCTCGCGCGCCGTCGCCGCCGCTGAGCGTCCGCAGTCGTGCACTCCTGGGATCCGCCCGAGCGCTGCGCGTCGCGCGCCTGGCGTCCGTCGCCGCCCGGACGGTCCGGTTCGCACATCGGATCGGATGCGTCCAAGGGAATGCGGTGTAGATCGACGCGTGCTCCGGACCGCGCCGCTCGGCGGTCGAGCGGTCCAGCGGTCCAGCGCCGCGCTCCGCCTCTGGCGAGCCGATCGCGTAACCTCTCCCGGATGTCGGTCGAACTCTCGCCGCCTGATCTTCCGAACTACCCGATCGACCGTTCCGTGGCCGAGATCGCCCGGACGTGGACGATCGATCCGCGCATTCCCGCCACCGTGCCCGGGTTCGATGCGCCGTTCTTCCAGGCGGGACTCGCGGGATACTCCGACGGAGCCATGCGCCTCGTCGCGCGTCGGCACGGGGCCCCGTTCTGCGTGACCGAGGCGCTGCTCGACCGGACGCTCATCAACGGAGGCAAGGGGCGCCGCAAGGAGGATCCCGATCTCCTTGCGACCGAGTGCGGCATGGGCGAGATCGAGGACAACGTCGCCGCCGGCCTCGACGATCATCCGATCGCAGGACAGGTGATGGGCACGCATCCCGACGAGATGGCGCGGGCGAGCGAGATCCTCGTCTCCATGAACTACGACGTCATCGACGTCAACCTCGCGTGTCCGGTGAAGAAGATCAAGAAGTCGAACCGAGGCGGGCACTTCCTCGCCTTTCCCGACGAGGCGATCGAGATCCTCCGCGCCGTGCGCGCGGTGGTCCCGGCGTCGATTCCCTGCACCGTGAAGTTGCGCCGGGCCTACGACGACACGCCCGCGATGGCCGAGCGCTTCGAGCAGATCTTCGCCGCGTGCTACGAGATCGGCTACGCGTGGGCGGTCGTCCACTGCCGCACGGTCGAGCAGAAGTACCTCGGCCCCGGCAAGTGGGAGTTCCTCCGCGATCTCGTCGCGCGCTATCCCGACCGCGTGATCTTCGGATCGGGCGACGTCTGGACCGTCGAAGACATCTTCCGCATGCACGCCTACACCGGCGTGCACGGAGTGTCCGTGGCGCGAGGCTGCATCGGAAACCCCTGGATCTTCCGGCAGGCTCGTGCGCTCATGCGCGGCGAGCCCGCGCTGCCGCCGACGCTCGCCGAGCAGCGTGCCGCGCTCGAGAGCCACTTCGAGCTCGCGATGCAGCTGCACGGCGAGGCCGCGGGCGGACGACGCATGCGGAAGTTCGGCATCAAGTTCGCCGCGCACCATCCTCGTGGCGACGAGGTGAAGCGCGACTTCATCGACTGCGAGACGGTCGCGCACTGGAAGTCCGTGCTCGCGAAGTGGTACGGATGACCGCCCTCGCGTGCGAGACGCAAGTTCTCCCATGCACGCCGGCAGGGCATCGTCTTCGATGACGGGCATGGCTCGCCCCTAGCGGACCCGGTGCAACGCGACGCCGGGTGATGGGCCGTACGCCTCCTCCTCGACATACAGGTGTCCGGTCGCCGTGAAGACGGGGCCGCCGGGCCGAAGCGTCGTGATCGTCGCTTGGGTTGCGAAGAGCGCCATCGGAAGTTCCGAAGGACCGGCGAGCGTGTCGAGCGGATCGAGTGCGCCACCCGCTCCGGTCGAGCCGCGCCACGGCAGTGCGAACAGCACGCTCTGACCGGCGTCCTCGATCGGCAGAATCGTGCCATCGGGTGCGATCCGCTGGCCGTCCGTTCCCGGAGCTCCCACGACCGCGAGGCCTGCACCGAGTGCGACCGACTGTCCGAATCCCGCGCCCGCCTCGATCGACGGCGGCGCGAGGACGAGCGGTGCTCCGTGCGGCGGATCGCCCGGTCCGCCCGCGAACGCCGCGAGCTCGTACAGGAAGGCAAGCCCTGCGCGCGTGCCCTCGCCCCGGTCCGCAGGGCCGGCCGCGATCTCGGCACCCGGAGCTCCGACGAGGAGGAGACCGTCGTCGATCGCGAGGGCCGAGCCGAACCACATGGAACGGGTGGGCGTCGGAGGAACGATCGTCGCGACGGGCACCACGGCCTGCGGCTCGATGCGGTAGAGGAACACGACGCCGACCGACATGCCCACGTCGCCCGCGCGCGGGACGTCGGTTCCGGGTGCACCGATCGCAAGCCAGCGGCCGTCGGTCGCGATCGCGCGGCCGAACCACGCGCTCGCCTGCGGATCCTCGCTCCGGACGGTGGCGATCCGCCGCCAGCGGACGTCGGGCTCGCGTGCGGCGTCCGATGAGCCGTCGTCCGCGCTCCGCATGGACGGGCGTGCGCGAAAGCCCCGCGCGGTCCCGGTCGGTGCATGCGACGGCGCGGGTGAGCGAGGGTGCGTCTCGCGCTGGAAGATCTCGACGCAGCCCGCATCGAAGTGCCCGAGCACATCGGCGCGGGGTGCGCCGATCGCCGCGATCGAGGGATCGCCTGCCGCGAGCGCGATCGCAGCGCCGAACTCGGCGCCGGCCTCTGGAGCGGTCGCGGTCAGCGTGGCTTCGTGACGCCACTCCGTCGCTGCGTCGGACCGCATGTCGGCATTCCTGGAGGGCGCATGGGCGTGCTGCGGTTCGTCTCCACCGATCGGCCGAGCATCACGGCGGAAGATGTCGACGGCGCCGCTGGGAAGGCCGTCGGCATCGGCCTGGTCGCGTCCGACCATGAGGAGCGGCTGTGGGCCGGCCGAGGAGCGGAGGAGGCCGAGCGCGAGCGCCGATCCGAAGTGATCAAACGATGCGTGCGAACGCAGTCGCGCGACGTCGCGCAGCGTCGCACAACGGTCGTCGTCGGTCGTCGACCCTCGGCGTGTCGGTCCGGACGGCAGCGCGGGGATGTCCTCGGTCCGACTCTCTCGTCGGTCACCCCGCGTCGTCCCGTCTCGCGGCCCATCGCTCGAGCCGTGCATCGCATCGACACCGTCGATCAGGCGACCGACGACGACCTCGCCGGGCGAACCTGCGTCGTCTCCCGAGGTCGGTGCGGCGATCGCGATCCACGGACCCGCCGCGGCAACCCTTTCGCCGAATCGAAGCGTGCCCGGGTTGGAGGGAGGCAGCACTGCGCATGGCGGAGTTCCCGTCGCGGTACGTCGAGGCTTCGGCGTCGCGATGCCGGCGCGACCTGCGAGAGCGGCCACGGCGGGCTGCGACGTGGAGGCGATTCCCGCCCAGAGCACCACGAGGGCGAGGAGGGCCGTGACGGCGCGTCCACGGCGCGGCGTCTTGGGCTGGTCCGGAGCGGGGGCTCCTGTCGGTCGCGCCGCGATGCATCTCGCCCGTTCCTCCGAGTGAGCATGCGGAGCGGCCCTGCGTTCTGCGTCGTCCGGCGCTCCTGCGGCTCGCACCGCTCGCATCGTGCGCGTCGATCGGCTCGTCGCCGCGCGGTCGCCCATCCCCGTTCGTTCCCTCGGTCGCACGCCATCTCCCGTTCTGAGTTCATCCCCCGTTCCGAGTTCATCCGGCGGCGCGAACTCCGCCAGCGCCCGTCTGGATGCTGCTGCGACCGTGGGCTTTCGCATGGCCGTGGGCTTCCGCATGGCCGTGGGCTTCCGCATGGCCGTGGGCTTCCGCATGGCCGTCGACTGCTTCGTCTCAGCTGGTCGCATCGTCCCCGTCAGGCCTCTCGATCCCGTCTTGCGCATCATGTCTCTCGTCCTTTCCCGTTGTTGAACGCCGCGATCTGAGCGCGGACGAACTTCCTCGGACCCGCGGCAGGCGTGCGGCCGCCGATGCGGCTGATTCCAGCCGCTGAGTCGCCTACTTCCTCGCCTACTTCCTCGCCCTCCACCTCACCCGCCTCCTCGAAGGCATCGGTCCGAGCCGTCGGGCGCGAGACTACGGCGCGGAAACGCCACGACGAGAAAGTGCGGCAGTTTTTCCGGTCGGAATCCTCGAGCGAAAATTTGGTAAGAATCGCCGCATGCCCAGCAACGCGACTCCGCTCTCGACGGGACGACACGACTACTCCGACGGCGCGCAGAACCTGCACGGCTACATCGCCGCGCCGGGCGAATCATGGAAGGGTCCGCGTCCGATCGTGCTGGTCGGACACGCGTGGCAGGGGCAGTGCGAGTTCGCGCGCGAGAAGGCGCACATGCTGGCGGATCTCGGCTACGTGGGCTTCGCGATCGACGTCTATGGCGACGGACGGCGTGGCTCGAACCCCGAGGAGAACTCGGCGCTCATGACGCCGTGGATCCAGGATCGCGCCGCCCTGCGTCGTCGCCTGCTTGCCGCGGTGGCGGCGGCCCGAGCGCTTCCCGGCGTCGACCCCGAGCGCGTCGGCATGATCGGATTCTGCTTCGGCGGCCTCTGCGCGTTCGATCTCGCGCGCGCGAACGCGCCCGGGCTCCGCGCGGCGGTCGGCTTCCACGGGCTCTTCATGCCGCCGAACATCGGCGCGCAGGAGTCGATCAAGGCGAAGGTGCTCGCGCTGCACGGGTACGACGATCCGATGGCGAAGCCGGACGCGATGGTCGCATTCGCCGACGAGATGACGCGCGCGCACGCGGACTGGCAGGTCGTCGCCTATGGCGCGACGGGCCACGCGTTCACCAATCCGCATGCGCACGATCATGCGAACGGCCTCTTCTACCGCGAGCTGATCGCAGGCCGCGCGTTCACGGCGATGCGCGCGCTGCTCGCCGAAGCGCTCGGCTGATCGTCTCGGCCGACACACCGCCGTCGCGCCCAGCGCATCCGCATGCGTGGCGCGTCCGCGGCGCATGCGTGGCGCACCCATGCGGAAGGACGGCGCATCTGCGGCGCCTGCGTCATGCATTCCCTGTGACATCGCGGCGATGCGGCCATCGACGCGCGGCTGCGCGTCCTTCCTCGATCGACCTCCGATTTTTGCGCTCGAGGCGTGCGCACTTTGACCGCTTCCGGCTTCCTTGCACGCGTTCGATCGGCCATACTGCATGAAATGCGCCCCTCGGCTCCAGGCTCGTTTCGACCTCAGCGCTCCGGCGCGCTGCTCGCCGCGGCGGCCGTCGCGTCCGTCGCCGTCTCAGGGGGTGCGATCGGCGTCGGCTCCGTCGCGCTCGTCGCGTCCGTCGCCACCGGCATCGTCGAGCCAGCGTCGACCGAGGGTGCTCGGGTCGCTGCCGCCGCCCCCGACTTCGACCGCGAGATCCGGCCGGTACTCGCCGCGCGGTGCTTCTCGTGCCATGGTCCCGACGCCGAATCTCGCAAGGCCGGCCTCCGGCTCGACACCTCGCGGGCGCGACG
>JBIIYI010000517.1:0-2500 GCA_044346895.1 Phycisphaerales bacterium | reverse complement strand
CGCGTCCGCGGATGCGAGCAACGGCATCCTCGAGGCCGACGAGTCGGACAACGGCAAGTTGGGATCGCTCCTGCAGGTGCAGGCCGGGAATCGGCCGAACCTGAAGGTGGTGTCGGTCACCGCGCCGGGAACCGTGGTCGCGGGCAAGCCCTTCACCGTGCAGGCCGTGATGCGCAACGACGGGCAGGCTGCGACGCAGGGAGCGTGGGTCGATCGCGCGTTCCTTTCGACCGACGGTCTCGTCACGCCGGACGATTTCCCCATCGGCACGGCTGCGCAGAGCACGCCCGTCGCCGTCGGTGCGACCTATTCGAAGAGCTTCCAGAGCATCGCCCCGTCGACCGCCGGAAGCTACAAGGTGCTCGTCTTCGCGGACGCCGGCGGCGCGCTGCTTGAATCGGCTCCGTCCGGCGAGCAGGACAACGTCGGAAGCGCATCGGGATCGATCGTCGTGACCGACGTCGAGGTCGTCGTGGAGGCGCTCCTCGCGGAGGTCCAGTACCCGAACCCGATGCCCGTCCGCGTGCGGACGCTCGAGCCGGGTTCCGGCGCGCCGATCGGCGACGTTCCGATCACGCTCCGCTCCGTCGTCCGCGGCTATCCGGTCGACCTTTCCGCCTCGACGAACGGCAGCGGCATCTTCGAGACCACACTTGCCCCACGACCGGGATTCGCGGGTGTCTACAGGTTCCTCGCCGGCGTCAGCGGCCGCGCTCCCGCTGGGAACGCGCAGACGGTCTCGTGGGGTGCGGATCTCCTCGTCGACGTTGCCCAGCGGTCGATCATCCCGAACTCCCCGACGACGGGGTCGATCACGGTGAAGAACCTCGGCGACGTGCCGCTCACCGGCGTCACGCTCTCGGCCGAGTCGCTCGCGACGGGAATGACGGCGTCCGTCTTCCTTCCGAACGGGTCGGTGCTTGCGCCGAACGAGTCGCGGACGGCGACCTACCAGATCACCGCGACCCAGCCGGGTTCGATCGGCGAGGTCCGCTTCACGCTCGTCTCGAACGAGGCGAGCCAGCAGCAGCGGACGCTCGGCGTCACGGTGGTCGAGCCGGAGCCCGCGCTCGTCGCAAGCCCGTCGCCCGTGACGACGGACATGCTCGTCGGCGAGACGAAGTACTTCAGCGTGACGATCCGGAACCTCGGTTCCGCGACGACCGGACCGCTGCAGGTCGCGATCTCGACGGCTCCATGGCTTTCGCTCGCGACCGCTCCGTCGCTGCCGCCGCTCGCGCCCGGCGCCGAGGCGCGCGTCGACGTGCGCCTCTCTCCGGCCGAGGATCTTCCGCTCGGGCCATACAGCGCCGCGCCGTTCCTCGTCGTCTCCGACACGACGGACGCCACGGTGCGTGCGTCGGTGAACGGCGTCTTCAACGCCGTCAGCGACGAAGGTGCGAGCCTCGTCGTCCGCGCCCGCAACGAGTTCAGCTACTACGGCGTTCCGCCGACCTATCCGAACGCGACGGTCGAGGTCCGTCGTGCCGGCCAGCAGCAGCTCGTGGCCGGTGGGCCCGTCGACGCGTCGGGCAACGCGACGTTCGATCGCCTCGAGGCGGGGCTCTACGACATCAAGGTCTTCGCCCCGCAGCACGGGTCGTTCCAGCAGACGCGGCAGCTCGGGCCGGGAACGAACGACATCATCGCGTTCCTTCCGCGGCAGCTCGTCAGCTACCAGTGGACGGTCGTCCCGATCCCCTTCAGCGACGAGTACCAGATCACCATCAACCTCACCTTCGAGACCAACGTTCCGGCGCCGGTCATCACGTTCGATCCCGTCATCCTGGATTTCACCGCGATGTCCCAGCCGTTCGAGTACCGCGAGATCCGCGTGACGAACCACGGCCTGATCGCGGCGCAGAACTTCCGGCTGCGCACGGCTTCGACCGAGTACTACGACATCATTCCGCTCAGCGGGAACTTCCCGACGCTGCTCCCTGGCGAGACCAAGATCATCTCGGTGCTCCTGCGCAACGGCATGATCCCGAGCGCCGGCATCTCCGGCGGCGCCTCGGGAGGCGGAAGCGAGATCGAGTGTGGAAGCCCGCTCGCCGGAAACTGCTGCGTCGAGCACACGACGCCGAAGTGCAACGACGAGGTCTGCTGCGAACTGGTGTGCGGACTCGACGCGTTCTGCTGTTCGAACCAGTGGGATTCGGATTGCGCCAGGCTGGCGCGCCGCTTCTGCGCGGTTTGCGGCGGAACCGAGGATCCGGACGATCCGAACGGCGGAGGCGAGGGTGAAGGAGAGGGTGAAGGTGAGGGTGAAGGTGAAGGAGAAGGTGAGGGAGGCGGGAACGGCAACGGAAGCGGGGGCGGCAACGGAAACGGCTCGGGTGGGCCGAGCGACGTCGACGGCGGTGGTGCCCGCGGCTGTGCGCCGCCGACCATCGTCCCCGAGTGGGAGCTTCCCTGCGACATCGTCCGTCAGTACCAGGGGAACATCGGCGTCCGCGTCGATGGTCAGGACTGCGCGCCCGGCACGCAGTCGACGTGG
>JBIIYI010000516.1:0-2502 GCA_044346895.1 Phycisphaerales bacterium | reverse complement strand
GACTCCGCGGCACTTTTTCCAACACGATTTCGAGATCGCTTCCGATGCGCCAGGCGCGACTCACACGGCCGTAAGATCGCGCGGTGGGAACTGGACCAGCAGCTCGCGGATCACCGAGAGCAGTTCCATCGGCGGGAACGGCTTCGGCAGGAAACGCTGATACGGCGCGAGACGGCCGCTTGAGATCATGCCGTCCTCGCTATGGCCCGACATGAACACCGTGGGAATCCGATGTCCGTTCCGCTCGAGTTCGGATGCGAGTTCTGGACCGGAGAGACCGGGCATCACGACATCGGTGACGAGTGCGTCGAACGGACGGCTCCGACGCGCGATCGAGAGCGCCGCATCGGAACCGAGGCTCGACGCGACCTGATAGCCCGCCTGCGTCAGCACGCGCTCGAGGAGGCGCCGCACGAGCGGCTCGTCCTCGACGAGGAGGATCCTCTCGCCGCGACCGCCCTGCGCGAGGACGGGCGAATCGACCGGCGAAGCCGCAAATCCCTCGCTGCGCGGCAGATGGATGCGGAACGTCGTTCCCGCGCCCGGCGCGCTGTCGACGGCGATCCGGCCGCCGAGCTGCTCGACGAGACCGTACACCGAGCTCAGGCCGAGCCCGACGCCCTTGCCTACTTCCTTCGTCGTGAAGAACGGCTCGAAGATGCGCGCCTTCGTCGCCTCGTCCATGCCGGTGCCGGTGTCGGTGACGCGGATCTCGATGAAGTCCTCCTTGCGGAGCGACTCGCTCGGCGCGACCGTCGACGAGCGCACCTCGATCGACACCGTGCCGCCGCCGGGCATCGCGTCCCGCGCGTTTAGCACGAGGTTCATGAGGATCTGCTTCAGCGCCGCCGCGTCGGCAACCGCCCGGCCGGCATCCGCGCGGACGTCGCACGCCAGCGTGATCCGCTCGCCCAGCAGGGGCTTCGCCAGCCGCTCGAGCTCGCCGATCTCGCGACGCAGGTCGAGCGGCTCGACCCGCAGCGGATGCTGCCGGCTCATCGCGAGGAGCGACCGCGTGAGCACCGCCGCGTGATCCGTCGCCAGGCGGATCTGCTCGATGCTGTTCCGCTGCGGATCGCTCGGCGGCATGCGCGACAGCGCGAGCGCCGCGTATCCGTGGATCGCCATCAGGATGTTGTTGAAGTTGTGCGCCATGCCGCCGGCGAAGCGGCCGACGAGCTCCATCTTCTGGATCTGACGCAGCTCCTCCTCGAGCCGCTGCCGCGATTCGATCTGCGACCGCAGCCGCCGCGTCAGCTCGCGCACGTCGGCGAGGCTCGATTCCTGCGTCTGGAGCAGGATGAGGAGGTCTCCGCGCGCGTCGTGCGCGGGGAAGTCCTGCATGGTGAGGCCCAGGTCGCCGAGATCCGAGATGCGGGTGAACCACGGACCGCCGGCGAACAGCAGCCGCTCGCCACCATCGTCGCCCTTCACGCAGACGAACTGCCCGCGCAGGCGGAACTGCGGCCGGGTCGCGAGCGAGAGCAGGAAGATGGATCCGTCCGCGGCGGCGATGTCGTCGAAACCCTGCATCCCCACCGGACGGTCGATCGCGACGATCTCCTCCAGCCGACGGCCGACCTCGATCTCCGGCGCGATGCGGGACCAGCGCGGCCCGGCGGCCGTGAGCCTCAGCCCGCGGTCGAACGCGAGGAAGAACGGGAACAGCTTCCGGACGAGCGCCTCGTCGGTTCTCTGCCTCGAATCGCCGGCGCCCTCGCGGCTCACGCCTTCGCGCCTCTCGGGATCCAGCGAATGCGGAAGAGGTCGTGCGGCCGACCCGCCTCGACCCGCTCGACCTCGATCGAGAGTTCGAGTTCGAAGCGCTCACCGAGGCCGCGCAGCAGCCCGACGACCAGCGGGGCGAGGCCGGGGCGCTCGGAGTAGTAGTGGAGGCTGAGCGCACCGGTCCGCTCCTCGCTCACCTGGAAGCTCGGCGGCGACAGATGGGGGAAGGAGAGCCGCACGCGCGTGTGCAGTTGATCGAGGTTGCGGAGGAACTCGGGGAACGTGGAGCCCGCGCTCTTCATGAGCTCGCCGTAGCCCGCCTCCGCGGTGTAGATGGTCCAGTAGCGTCCGAACTCCTCGAGGATGGCCTCCGCGGACGCGCCGAGTTCGACGCTCGCCGCCCCGACGAGGTCGTAGGTCGTCTTGTCCGGGTACTGCTCCATCGACACGAAGGGTTCATCGGGCAATCCCGCACGCGTCCGGATGCGCCGCCACGCGTCGTCTCCGAACTTCTCGCGGACAAGACCCTCCACGGCCTTGTTGATCAGTCCATACATGCGCGCACCTCCGGGATTCGCCACGCGGCCAGCCGCCGCGACCGACCGCTCGCCATCCGACGCTCACGACCACGAGACGTGGAACACGTCGGTCGCGCCCGAGTCGCCCGCGCCGACGCTCTGCACCTGCACCGCGACGCCGAACCGGCGTCCGAGCCCCCGCATCATGCCGATCACGAGCGGCGAGAGCCCAGCGCGCTTCGAGAAATAGAGGAGC
>JBIIYI010000515.1:0-2505 GCA_044346895.1 Phycisphaerales bacterium | reverse complement strand
CGCGTGCACGCTGGCCGGACGCCGCGGGAATCGCGGATGGTCGGTGGATGCCAAAGCGTTGAGTCGGTGAAGGCGCGGTTTTCTGTAGCATGCGGGCGCATCACGCGGACCTGCGGCGGGCACGTGACGTCCTGCCACCGACTTTCCGCCCTGCCGCCGAAGCGTCGCGGCAACCGCCATTGGACGACTCCATTCATCGAGAGGGCCACGACCATGCAGGATTCGAGCGACCCCACTCCCGGACTTCCCCGAAGCGCGCCTCCGATCTACGCGGAGCAGGTGGTGGCACGTCCCGTCGAGACGCCGCCGAAGAATCGGCTCGGCGTGGTCGCCTTCGTCTTCAGCATTCTCGGGGTGACGTGCCTTCCCGTGATCGGCGGCGTCGTCGGGCTGATCTGCGGGATCATCGCGGTCCGTCGCGAGCCGCGCGGCCTGTCGATCGCCGCGATCGTGATCTCGGTGGTCGGAGGATGTCTTCTGATGCCGCTTCTGCTGCTTCCGGCGCTGCTCCTGCCGGCGCTCGCGAAGGCGCGTGCTGCGGCGCAGGGTGTGCAGAACTCCGTCCTCATCTCGATGACGGTCGAGGATTTCCGCGCACAGAACGGCCGATTGCCCGGTTCGCTCGACGAGGCGTTTCCGACGGGGGTGCCTCTCGATCGTTGGGGGAATCCGTACGTCCTCAAGGTGTCGAGCGATCCAAACAGCGTCGGCTACCAGATCTGGAGCGCCGGCCCCGATGCGACGATGGGCACCGCGGACGACGAGGCGATGAACTCGTTCGTTCCGACGCCGAATGGAGCCGAGGACGATTCGACCTCGGATTCCTCCACCGATGCCGGCGCTGCCGAAGAGTCCGATGGCGAAGGCCCCGGGGATTCCGGCGGCGATGCCGACGCGGAAGAGATGACGGAGACCTCGTCGGTGCGGTGACCGGTCGCAGTGCGTCCGCGACCGCACGCGGTCGGCATGTTCCAAAAACCACGACGCCCGGGCGGCACTCGCGAGGAGCACCGACCGGGCGTTGACGGGTGGATCGATTTCAGGCCGAGAGGGCGCGCGCCTCGGCGAATTCCTCGCCGATCGCGATCTCAAGTCCCGTGGGGTCGATGAGGATCGCCTGCGTGCCGAGCATGCCGTGGCCATGGGGAGCGACGCGCATGGATGCGCCGGCGCGGATCGCGCGCAGCGTGATCGCATCGCACATGCCGCTCGGGAAGGTGGCGACCGGAAGCCAGCGGCTGCCGGGCTCGCCCGCGAGGCAGGGCGCCACGCTCGCGACCGCGCGGCCGCCATTCTGGAAGACGATCGTGCGCGCATCGCTGGCGCGGCCGTAGATCGGCGTCGCGGTCCAATCGAGCGTCGCGCACCAGAAGCGCACGGACTCCATGAGATCGGTCGAGCGCAGCTCGTCCCAGCCGAGGGCGCCGCATCCGACGGTGCGTCGGTCGTCTCCGCCCGCGATGAGCGTGAGTTCGGCGCCGGTCGGATCGGCGATCGTGGCGCGACGGTCGAGGCCGGCGATGCCGCTCGGCGCGCTCGTCACGCGCCCGCCGTTCGCGACGGCGATGTCGCACAGGTAGTCGACGCTCGGCACGCGCAGGTACGACTTCCAGCGGGCGCGGCGCGCGTCGGAGACGCGCAGTCCGCCGGCGACGTGGTGGCCGGCGTTCATGACGGTGGTGTACTCCTCGAGGCCGCCGCGCGTCCGGACGATCGTCTCCCCGCCGACGAGATCGGCGAGGAACGCCGCGCTGCGCAGCGGCTCGGGCGAGGAGAACTCGTGCCAGGAGAAGACGCCGGGGTCGACCGCCGTGGAGCGGGGAACGCCGAGGTCAGAGTCTGAGAACATGGAGGCGGGCTTCGTCTCGACCGCGAAGGCGCCCAGGCGCGAGGTTGCGGGGCCCGAGATGCGGGCGAGTGCGTCGATCGCGGACGAGGCCCGGGAGACGATGCGGTCGGTTCGGATGCCCGCGGCGACATCGCTCGCAGGATTTCCTGCATTTCTTCGTGCTGGAAGCATGTGCTTGCCCCTCGGAAAGTGCCGCTTGCGCGGCATGCGCTTGTGAAGGCGTGGGTGCCACAGGCGACAAGCGCCCCCGGCCGCGGGTCCTTTCGGCCCGAGAGAGGTTCGGGCACTCACCCCACGCGATACACTCCCGACCTCGCGGGGCGTAGCTCAGCTTGGTAGAGCGCCTGCTTTGGGAGCAGGAAGTCGTCGGTTCGAATCCGGCCGCCCCGATTCATTGTTTGAGCGCTCGCGACCCGCTTCGCTTTCGCTCGCTTTCGTCGGCGCCCCTCGGAGTGAATCCTCGGGGGCCGAGATACGTGGATTTGAGCGCTCGCGACCTGCTTCGCAACTCGCTCGCTCTGGCCGGCCTCCCTCGGAGTGAATCCTCGGGGGCCGAGATGCGTGGATTTGAGCGCTCGCGACCTGCTTCGCTTTCGCTCGCTTTCGTCGGCGCCCCTCGGAGTGAATCCTCGGGCGCCGAGATGCGTGGATTTGAG
>JBIIYI010000514.1:0-2510 GCA_044346895.1 Phycisphaerales bacterium | reverse complement strand
GACCTCGAATCCATTCAGGTCTAGGAAGACAAGTGCAGAAGCGGTGCCTGTTCGTTTGTTGCCGTCAACGAACGGGTGGTTTTGCACGAGGTGGAACAGATAGGCTGCGGCCATGAGGAATAAATCGTCGTGCAGAAAATGCCCGCCGAATGCAGCGCACGGCTGAGCGATCGCCGAGAGCATGAGCCCTTGGTCGCGAATATCGACTGCACCTCCGTAGCGTTCGATCTGATCCGTATGAATCTCGAGAACGTCGGGCGGCCCAGGAGAAATCGGTCCCGCGGCTTCTTCAGTCACTGTGCGAGTCTCCGCAACGTTTTCGAGTGGCGTGCATTCACGCGCTCAAGCGCGGACTTCACCTTGCCGCGACGCGGAGATGCGGATGCGGGAGTGATCGTGAGCACGGTTCCATCGGTTGAGATCTCGAGTTCCGTTTCGGGCGTGATCTTGAGGAGTTCCATGATCGCGCGGTCGATCACGAGGGCGTAGCTGTTTCCGTGCTTGGTGAGTGTCTTCGTCATGGTGGTTCCGTGGTGGTTCGTGGTTGCCCGTTGTATATCCAATGTAGTATCCGCTTGATGGGTGCGGCAAGTTGAAACGCAGATAGTCAGAACGCTCTGCAGGCAACTTTCGCGGGGAGAGACGGCGCGCCCGATAGGATCCTTGCTCATGCCTGCCCCTCGCCCACTCCATACCCTCGCGAACGTGGGCAAAGCAACGCTCGGCGATTTCGAGCGACTCGGAATCCGCACACGTGCGCAACTCGCACGGCGCAACGCGTACCGACTCTACGAGCGGCTCTGCGCATTGACCGCGCAGCGGCACGATCCGTGCGTGATCGACGTCTTCCTCGCCGCGATCTCCGAGTGCCGTGGAAACGCGCCGCGCGAGTGGTGGCTGTTCACGCCCGAGCGGAAGCGCGCGCTGGCCGCGAATCCGTCGCTTGCTCCGACGGCAGCCAAAACTTCGACGCGAGTCCTTGCCGAATCCCGTACCCAAGCCCGAACCGAAGCCGCTACTCAAACCGCAGGTGCTTCACGCTCTCGCCGCGATCCCGGAGTTCGCGCAACGCGTCGATCCCGATCGCGAGATGCTGCGTCACGAAGCGCTCGGTGACCGTGCGGTCGCTCTCCGCGCTCTTCACGCCCTCGGGCGTCATCGGATTGTCCGAGACGAGGAGCAGCGCCCCCTTCGAGATGCCGTTCGCGAAGCCGACGAGGAAGATCGTCGCGGTCTCCATGTCGATGCCGATGGCGCGGATGCGGAGCAGGTACTCGCGCACGCTCTCGTCGTGCTCCCAGACGCGGCGGTTGGTGGTGTAGACCGTGCCCGTGAAGTAGTCGCGGTTGTGGCGGATGATCGCCTCGCTCACCGCGCGCTGCAGGCGGAACGACGGGAGCGCCGGCACCTCGGGCGGCATGTACTCGCTGCTCGTGCCTTCGCCGCGGATCGCCGCGATCGGCAGCACGAAGTCGCCGAGCTTCGTCTTCTTGAGGCCGCCGCATTTCCCGAGGAAGAGGACGGCCTTCGGCGCGACGGCGGAGAGGAGGTCCATCGTCGTCGCGGCCATCGCGCTTCCCATGCCGAACGACAGGATGGTGATGTCCTCCGCGGTCGCGGAGAGCATCGGCTTGTCGCGCCCGACGACCGGCACGCCGAAGCGCTCCGCGAAGAGCTCGACGTAGTTCGAGAAGTTGACGAGCAGGATGTACTGCCCGAAATCCCCGAGCTTGCGGCCCGTGTAGCGGGGGAGCCAGTCGCGGACGATCTCGTCCTTGGTCTTCATGTGGGCAACGTACCGCGCGGAGCATGCGTTTGCGGGCGCAGAAGGCGGAGGTTGCGATCCTTGATTCCGAATTCGGGTCCGTTCCCACTTCCGGCGCGAACGACCGCATGGCCGCGGAGTTCGCGCGCGGATGCGCCGATGGAGGCGCGCCGCACCGCATCGACGTCGATGGGAGCGGATCCGCTTCCGACGATGGAGACGAGCTCATGTCACGCGATGCAACGGCCGGGTTCAACCAGGAGACGGGAAGCGCGACGCGCTCCGAGGGAGTGGCGTCGATGGATGCGACGCAGGGGAACTCGGCCAGTGGCACGCAGGCACCCGCATTCGAGGCACCCGCATTCGAGGCTCCCGCATTCGAGGCTCCCGCATTCGAGGCTCCCGCATTCGAGGCACCCCAGTTCAGATCCGTCGAGCGCGCGCCCTTCGGATCGAAGGTCGGCGCGGCGGCGGAGCTCGAGCCGATCGCGGCGCTTCCCTCCGCCTCGCAGGGCGCGTTCATCGGGTTCCTCGTCGGGCTGGGGTTGCTGACGGTCGTCGTCGTGGCGATCGCGTGGCGCGCCGCGCGCGTTCGCCTCGCATCGGGCGAAGTGCGGCACGCATGGACGCTCGGGGCGAAGCTGACGGCGGGCTTCGGCGCGCTCGCGATCGCGCTCCTCGGCGTCGGTGCCTTCAGCATGCGCTCCGCCACGACGGCGACGCAGGCGCTTGCGGAGGTCGTCGA
>JBIIYI010000512.1:0-2511 GCA_044346895.1 Phycisphaerales bacterium | reverse complement strand
CCTCACGCCACGTGCCGGGCACCTCGGAACCCGCGTCGGGGATCCGCAACCGCGTGGCATCGCGGAAGCGCACGCGCGTGCCAAGCACGTGCCGGGCACCCCACGGCACCTCACGCCACGTGCCAGGCACCAACTGGACAGGTCAACAACGCCGCCGCCCGCACCTCGAGGGCGCGGGCGGCGAGTTGCATGGCACTACCGGAAGCGGAGGCGCGATGTTGATTCAGCGTCGACGACGACCGACGAGGCCCGCGAGACCGAGAAGCGCCAGCGCGCCCGGAGCAGGAACCCCGATCGCGGTACCGACGGATCCGGTGTCACCACCGGGTCCGAGTGTCGTCACCTGCGTGCCGATCGTTCCGACCGAACTCACGACCGCGGTGTAGGCAGGATCCAGCGCACCCGCGCTGTCCCAGCCGAAGAAGAACGAGAATGCGTTGGTCGCGGCTCCGAAGCTCACCTGACTGAGGATCGAGCCTGTGCCGTCGAAGAGGCAGGCGCCATCGCCGCCGGAGGAGAATCCGACGCCCGAACCGGAGTAGAAGCCGACCTGAAGGCCCGACAGTCCACCCCAGAAGGTGCGGAAGCCGGCGACGCCGGCACCCGCCGCCGACTCGATGAAGATCACGCTCTCACCCGCGCCGATCGAGGTGATGCCGCTGAGGGCGACCGACGCGGCCACGTTGAACGAACCGTCGTCCATGCGCCAGCCGGTGAGATCGACCGCCGTCGAGCCGAAGTTGGTGACCTCGATCCAGTCCGCCGTGGGAGCGGCGCTGTTGCTCGAGCTCATCACCTCGGTGATGCGGATGTTGGCGTTGGCAAGACCGGCGATCGAACACGCCGCGATGAGAGCTACGCAGGAAGACGTACGCATGGGAACTCCTTCTTTCTTGAGACGATTTCGCAGGGACAGGGACGGGATTCGTCGGAACGCGCCGAAGGGATAGGCCGGGGGGACAGGCCGGGGGAAACCCGGATGGCTCGTTCCGATACCGCGAGATCGCGGCGATGCACACGGTGAGGGGATCGTCCTAAGACTTCGATTGCGCGATGTTCGTGTTCTGCAAGGACAACGAGGCCTCCAGCACGCAGAGGTGCGAGAGCAGCACTTCCGCGACACGCCTCCAACCCTGCGTCCGGGCATGCGCGATGCAGCGGTCGCGTGGGACTTCCGCCGCTCGTGCACACGCACGGGAGAGATCGTCGTCGAGCGCGCCGTTGACGCCCTCCCTCACCACATCCACTGGTCCCGTCACGGGATACGCCGCGATCGGAAGCCCGCACGCATTCGCCTCGAGCATGACGATCCCGAACGTGTCGGTGCGACTTGGAAAGACGAACACATCCGCCGCGGAATAGTGCGCAACGAGATCCTCACCGAATCTGTATCCGGCGAAGCGCACTTCGGGATGGTCACGCTCGAGTCGCGCGCGTTCGGGCCCGTCGCCGACCACGACCTTCGACCCCGGCAGCCGCGCCTCCATGAACGCGTCGATGTTCTTCTCGCGCGCAACGCGGCCCGCGTAGAGGTGGATCGGTCGCGGAAGATCGGTGAAGAGCGCGGCATCGAGCGGGCGGAACACCGCGGTATCGACACCCCGGCACCACGTCGCCGCACGGGAGATCCCATGTGCGCGCAGCTGCTTCGAGACCTGCTCGGTCGGCGCGAGCGTGGCGCGGGCGCCGCCGTGGAACCAGCGCATGAATCGCCACGTCACGCCCATCGGGAGCGCGAAGTAGCGCTTCAGATACTCCGGAAACTGCGTGTGATAGCTCGTGGTGTACGGGATCCCCGAGCGCTCGCAGCGGCGGCGCGTCTCGAAGCCGATCGGACCTTCGGTCGCGATGTGCACCGCGTCGAAACCGCGCTCGAACGCCGTGCCGACGATCCGCCACGGC
Organism: Phycisphaerales bacterium; assembly: GCA_044346895.1. Classification (GTDB taxonomy): domain Bacteria; phylum Planctomycetota; class Phycisphaerae; order Phycisphaerales; family SM1A02; genus QWPT01. The sequence continues at coordinate 609 of JBIIYI010000512.1, read as the reverse complement.
GCGAGCGACAACCGGATCTCCCTGTAGCGCGGAGCCGCGATCGTGCGTCCGAGCCCCGGATGCACGACCTCGACCGCATGCCCCATCGATCCGAGTTCTCGGATCGTCTGCTGCCAAGTCCGCACGACACCGTTGACCTGCGGCGACCACGCGTCGGTCGCGAGCAGGATCCTCACTTCGCGGCTCCGACGAGAAGCTCGGCGCGCGTGAAGGCCAGGCCGGCCTCGAACCAGGGATCGACCTCCTCCTGATCCGCATCGGCGGACTCGTTGGCGTCGTCGTCGCCGCCATTGCGGACCGCACGAAGCGCATCCCGCGCCGCGAGCAGCGCAAGTCCGTCGATCAGCTCGATCCGTCCGTCCTCATGCTCGGCGAGCATCGTGCACGACTCGACCCAGTCGCCGCAGTTGAGATACCCGATGCCGTCGATCTCGCGCATCTCGGCCTTATGGATGTGGCCGCAGACGACGCCGGCGAATCCGCCGCGACGCGCCTCCGCGACCAGCGCCTGCTCGAAGTTCGAGATGAAGTTGCAGGCGCTCTTGACACGCGCCTTGATCGCCTGGGAAAGCGAGTAGTACGGGAGTCCAACGGCCTTGCGCGCGCCGT
>JBIIYI010000513.1:0-2511 GCA_044346895.1 Phycisphaerales bacterium | reverse complement strand
CTCGAAGTTGCGCGCCTCGATCACAAACGGCCGGTCGCCGCCACCGAAGTACGGGCGCTCGACTCCGGGGATGCGGAGATCGCCGAGCGCGAGGGGTGCGCCGCCGGGGCCTTCCTTCGAGCCCTCCTCCGTTCCCTCGTCCGCCAGGACTCCCGCCACGATCTCGGAGAGGCACTCGGGCATCCGCGCGCGCGGCGAAGGCATCGGGATCGGGAGCGCGCGGAAGGCGGGCGTCAGCGCCGCGGCGCGCGGGAAGACCAGCGTGCCGAAGAGGTCGTCCGCCTCGAAGGCGCGCTGCGACGTCGTCTCGGCGAGCGCATGCGCGAGCTCGCGCACGATCGCATTCCAGAGGTGCGACTGGTACGCCTCGACGCAGATTTCCTGCGTGAAGCGCGGAAGCGCGGTGAACGCGTCCTTGAACGAACCGCCGCGCGCAAGCACCTCGATCGCGCCGCGCTCGGGCATGCGCGGGATCTTCGCGAGCGCGGTCGGCCAGTCGCCCCAGTGCGCGGCGAGCGCGCGCGACATCGTGCGCACCGCGCCCGAATCCTTGCGCGCGGGCGTGCCGATCGCGAGGCGCAGCGCGTGCTCGAAGTCGCCGCGGATGAGCGCGCGCGCGACGAAACCCTGCCCGTGCCGCGCGCTTCCGAAGCGCTGGTCGCCGAAGTAGTTGACGACGAGGAGCGGTGCGCCCGCGCGGTCGACGAGCATCGACGCGCGGCGCGCCATCTCGTCGGCGTGCCACTTGTCGAGGCCGCGGACGACGATCCTGAAGCGGTTGCGCTCGATGATGGTGCTGTCGGCCGCGCGCGGAACGAACCCGACGCCCTCGATGCGCCACGACGATCCGCCGTCGTCCGCGTGCGGGTCGCCCGCCCCGAGGCGCTCGCCGAGTTCGCGCGGCGGTGCTCCCCGCAGCGCGGCGCCGTCGACGGTGACGATCTGCGAGGTGACCGCGTGGCGATCCTTGAGGCCGGCCGCCGCGACATGCTCGCGGCCCACGCGCAGCGCGCGCGCGATGAAGCCGATCGCATCGGGCGTGGCGATGCCGCGCTTGACGAGCCGGTAGGCGACGAACGGATGCGACGGCGTGCGCTCCGGCGCGATCGACGCGAGGAACGCCGCGGTATTCAGTTCCTCGACGCGGAAATCATCGGGCGTTCGTCGGATCGTCACGGGGCGGCCACTGTAGCCTCCCGGTATCCTCCCGCGCGTGCCTTCCGTACGCGACGAACCGCGCGCCGCCGAACTCCCGATCCTCCGCGTGATCGAGCCGAACCTCGCCGGGCCGAGCGGCCACTACGCGGAGTTCGTGCGCGCGCTCGCCGTGCGTTCGGGCGGAGTGTTCCAGTCGATCGAGGTGGTCGGGGCCGCGGGCGCCGAGTCCTTTCTTCCGACCCTCGCCGGCGAGGTGCCTGTCCAGTCCGTGCCGCTTCCGAAGGGGCCGTGCGCCGAACTGCGCGCGATCCGCGCGTCGGTGGCGGCGGGACGGCGCACGCTCGTCCTGACGGCGACGGCGCTCCATGCGCTCCTCGTCGATCGCGCGGCGCTCGTCGGCCGCGAGGGCATCGGACGGGTGTCGCTGTTCGTCCACTGGCCGCTCGTGAAGCCGGCGGATCGGCTGGCGCTCCTCCTCGCCGGGCGCGCGCGCGAGGATCTCCTCTTCGTCGTGCCGACGCGCGGCGTGCGCGAGGCGCTGCTCGAGGCCGAGTGCGACCACGTCGCGCAGGTCGCGTACCCCGCGACGCGCCGCGAGGGCGTCCGGTTGCGCGCGCCGTTCCGGCATCTCCTGATGGCGGGCGCCGCGCGCATCAACAAGGGGCTCGACGTGATCGCGGGCCTCGCCGAGCTCCTCGCGCGCGACGGTCGCCTCGCGGCGCTCGAGGGCGCTCCCATGCCGGACGATGCCCGCTTCGCGACGCCGCCGCTCCTCGTCCAGGTCTCGCCGAAGCACGCGGGCGTGGCGGGGGGCAGGCATGGTTCGCGCGAGGATGCCGTGGTCGCGAGGCTGCTCGCGGCGCGTTATCTGGGGCTCGTCGCGGATCCGAAGGCGCCCGACCGCGCCGAGTACGCGGAGCGCTTCGAGGGAGCGCTCGTCCTCGCGCCCTACGAGCGCGCGAAGTTCGCCGACGGCGTGAGCGGCGTCGTGCTCGATGCGCTCCTGCACGGGGCGCCCGTCGTCGCGACCGAAGGCACGTGGGCGGGCGACGTGGTCGAGCGCTTCGAGGCGGGGATCGCGATCCGCGAACGCACGCCCGAGGCGCTGCGCTCCGCGATCGCGCGCATCCTCGGCCGCTGGGATCGCTACGCCGCGCGCGCCGCCGCCGCAAGCGAGGCGCTTGCCGCCGAGCACGACCCGCGCGCGCTCGCGCGCGTGATCGCCGGCCACCGCTGACCCGCCCGCGCCGGCCGTCCGCACCCGGCGTGCACGGACGGCCGCGGCTACAGTGCGCGCCCGATGGCGAACATCATCTGCATGAAGTGGGGCACCAAGTACGGGCCCGAGTACGT
>JBIIYI010000511.1:0-2516 GCA_044346895.1 Phycisphaerales bacterium | reverse complement strand
TCTCGGGTCGCGCGAGCGGGCAGAACCGCTCGAAGCCGGAGCACGCGATCTACGCGGTGACGTGGCGCGATACGGGCGTCGAGTTCCCGTTCGTCTTCGATCCGTCGCGCGCGCGCGCACGCGCGGTCGACGTCACCGACCGCTACGCGGGCAAGGCGGCTCCGCTTCCCGACGGCATGCAGGTGATGCGCGTCTCGGTGCGGGATCCGCAGACGAGGCTGCGCGTCGCGCGCGCCGTCGAGGCGCGCGACGAGGCGAGCGGCAAGGTCGCCGCGGGCACCTCCAAGGACGAGCGGTTCGACCTCAACGACCACCTCGAGCTCGTCGTGCCGAAGGACGGCATGATCGCGTTCGCGATCGACGGCGTGCTCGTCGAGAAGGCGACGTTCGTCCGCGAGGCTGGCGAGATCCGCGAGGTGATCCTCGAGGCTCCCGCCGCGAAGGCATCGCCCGCCGCCGCGGCGCCTGGCGCCGTTTCCGGCCGCTCCTCGGCGTGGTCCGACGACGCCGACCTCTTCCTCGACGCCGCGTTCATGCCGGCCGAGTTCGTCGCACCGACCCGGGATGGCGATGAAGAGGGCGAGAAGAGCGAGAAGGGCGAGAAGCCGAACCCGTCCGCGGCGATCAAGGGCCTGCAGGCGTTCCTGAAGGACGGCGCGGTGGCCGACGTCGCGGCGCAGCCGTTCGCGTCGACCGCGCTCGACGCGCAGCCGACGTCGAAGGACATCGAGCGCGTCGCAACGATCCTCGCGAAGGCGCTCGAGTCCGAGGTCCGCCGGAACGACCAGAAGGAGTTCGAGTCGAAGACGCTCGTCGCCGCGGACGGCACGAAGATGCCCTTCTGGTACGCGGTGTACGGCGAGAAGCCGAAGACGGGCCGCAGCCTCTACATCTCGATGCACGGTGGCGGCGGCGCGCCCCCGCAGGTCAACACCCAGCAGTGGGAGAACCAGAAGCGCCTCTACAAGCCGGAGGAAGGCGTGTACGTCGCACCGCGCGCGCCGACCGACACGTGGAACTTGTGGCACCAAGGCCACATCGATGAACTCTTCCGCGAACTCATCCGCGACATGATCGTCTTCGAGGATGTCGATCCGAACCGCGTGTATCTGATGGGATACAGCGCCGGCGGCGACGGCGTCTATCAGCTCGCGCCGCGCATGGCCGATTCGTTCGCGGCCGCCGCGATGATGGCGGGCCATCCGAACGAGACGCGCGCGGACGGCCTGCGCAACATCCCGTTCGCGCTCTACATGGGCGGCAAGGACGCGGCCTTCAACCGCAACGACATCGCGCGCTCGTGGAAGACGACGCTCGCGGATCTCGCGGCGAAGGATCCCGGCGGCTACACGCACGAGGTCACGATCTACGAGGAGAACGGCCACTGGATGGATCGCAAGGACGCGGTCGCCGTGCCGTGGATGGCGAAGTTCACGCGGAACCTGCGGCCGGAACGCATCGTCTGGCTGCAGGACGACGTGACCAGCCCCCGCTTCTACTGGCTCGCGAACCCCGACCCGAAGGGCGGCCAGCGCGTGGTCGCCGAGCGCAAGGGGCAGACAATCACGATCCTCGAGGCGACGGGTGTCGCGAGGCTCGCGATCCGCCTCGACGGCTCGATGGTCGACCTCGCGAAGCCGGTGATCGTGAAGGCCGGCCCCGATCTCGGCGGCGCGACGCTCTTCGAGGGCGCCGTTCCCGCGACGATCGCGACGATGGCGAGGACGCTCGCCGAGCGCGGCGACGCGAGCGCGATCTTCCCCGCGGAAGTCGTGGTCGAGATCCCGTCGAAGCCGTGACCGGTCGCGGGGCGGGGAGCCTCGCATTCCTTCCACGCGCGATTCCCGCAGGAAGTGCGGCGCCTGCGCCGGGCCGTCGACCGCACCGACCTCGCTTCGGCTTCAACCACGCTGTCGCAGGCTACTTGCCGTCGGCCGATCCCGAACCCGCGCTCGAGCCCGCGGAATCCGTCGGCTTCGCGTGCGCATCGATGTAGCGCTTCGCAGCATCGGCCTGCGGTCCATCGCGGAGGCCGGCGGCGCGCGCCTGCGCCATCGCATCGGCGGCGGAGGCTCCCTTCGCCTTCGCCACGTAGGCACCCCACACCATGCCGGCCGTCGACGAGGATCCGCAGTGGATGAGGACGGGCTCGCCCGAGCGGTCGGCCTCGCGCGCGAAGGCGTCGATGTAGGCGTCGGAGAGGGTCTCCGCGTTCACGGGCATCGAGATCAGCGTGATGCCGAGTTCCTGCGCGACCTTGCGCGGGTCGTATCCGCGCGCGGCGATCGTCTCGTCGGCGGTCTTGAGCGAGATGACGCGCTTCACGCCGCGCGCCGCGAGCGCGCGCAGCCCCGCCTCGGTGGGCCAGCCGGAGAAGTAGACCGCGCCATTCGAATGGATGTTGTTGAACTCGGCTGCGATCGCGGGGTCGGTCACCGGCCCGGCGAGCGGCGGCAGCGGCGCCGCCGCGGTCGCGACGAGATTCATGCCCGTCGGCTCGGAAATCGGCGCGTTCG
>JBIIYI010000510.1:0-2518 GCA_044346895.1 Phycisphaerales bacterium | reverse complement strand
GTGCGCAAGCGCGACCACCACCGCGAGGGCGGCGCTACCACGCGCCATCGAGGACCTCGCCGAGCTGGTCGGTCACTTCCTTCATCGCGGCCTCGTCGAGCTTCGGGTTGACCACACCCGTCGGGAGTTCACCCTCGGCGGCGCCCTTCGGGAGCACCTGCCACGTCTCGACCCCGCCCTCCGACGCGGTGCCGACCACGCGCAGCAGCCGCTTCCGTACGAGGAGCAGCATGAGGACGAAGCGGAACCGCACGCGGTGCGGGCGGTCGTCGCCGCCGAGCCGCTCGAAGAGGTCGAGCAGCGTCTGGTCGTCGACGAATCCGCGCTTCTTCTCGCCGGGCTCGGGCACGATCGCCTTCCAGAAGGCGATGACCCCCTTCGGCCGGGCCCCGGAGTTCCACCCCGCCTCGCTGAAGTCCATCCGGCAGAGCGGCGCCGAGGGCTCGTCCTCGCGCTCGACCAACGCCACGATCGACGCCGTTCCCGGCTCGAGCCTGTCGCCCGTGACCGCGCACTGACCGGTGAATCGCCCGATGTCCCAACTCGTCGAGATCCTGCTCATGGGACGGCGATGATACGGCGGGAACCGTAGAATCGGAGCCCGTGCCGCCGTTTCTGAACGGAACCCGATTCTCCGACGCGCTCGTGGTGTTCATCGAGCTCGCGGTCATCTGGCTCGTGGTCTACGCGGTGTTCCGCTTCCTCCGCGGCACGCGCGGCGCCGGCGTCATCAAGGGGTTCTTCCTGCTGACGGTCGCGGTCGCGCTCCTCGTGCGCGTCCTCGGCGATGCGACCGACAGCTTCCAGCGCCTCCGCTTCCTCTTCGACCGCGCCTTCAACCTGCTCGCGATCCTCCTGATCGTCGTCTTCCAGCCGGAGATCCGCGCCGCGTTCAGCCGGATCGGCCGCGCGAACCTCTTCAAGCGGCCGCGCGCGCAACTGGTGGGCCTCGCCTCCGAGATCGCGGAGGCGACCGACTTCCTCTCGAAGAACCGCTTCGGCGCGCTCATCGTGATCGAGCGGAGGATCGGGATCGGCGACCTGCTGCGGGGCGGCGTCGAACTCGACGCGAAGCCGAGCGCCGCGCTCATCCAGAGCGTGTTCTGGCCGAACTCGCCGCTGCACGATCTCGCGCTCGTGATCCGGGGAGGCCGGATCTGGGGCGCGGGCGTGCAGCTTCCGCTCGCGGACAGTTCGGACCTGCCGGCCGAACTCGGCGCGCGGCACCGCGCCGCGCTCGGCGTCACGGAGGAGTCCGACTGCCTCGTCGTGATCGTCAGCGAGGAGACCGGCGCGATCCGCATCGCCGAGGGCGGCACGCTCTCGTCGCCGATTCCCCGCGCGGACGTTTCGGATGAACTCGAGCGGCGGCTGAAGCAGTCGACCGCCGTGGTCGACGACGTCGTCGCCGGCGCGCGCGCGGCGATCCGCACGCGCGAAGCGGGGATCGCCAACGGCGCGTCCGGAAGCACCGGCCCGGGAGGCGCGGCATGACCTCGTGGCGCGAACGGATCATCGACCTCGCCGGGGTGACGGCGATCACGATCGTCGTCTGGCTCTACGCCGCCGGACAGACGCTGCAGACGCGCATGATCGCCTTCGACATCGTGATCGAGTCGGGCGATGCGACGCGCACGCTCGTCACCGAGCCGACGGTCATCCACGCGACCGTCGAGTGCAGCGGTTCGCGACAGGCGGTGATCCGCGCGAGCGACTCGCTCAGCGGACGCACCCTACGCCTGCGGACGGGCGCCGACGGCATCCCCGCGCAGCCGGGCGGCCACGACGTGCCGCTCAAGGACGTGCTCGGGTCGTCGCCCTCGATCGCGCCGCTCGGCGTCGACATCACGACGGTGAACCCCGCGGTCGTCCGGCTCGAGATCATCCCGGCCAACTGACGGTTTCGCGGGTTACTGCTCCGCGCGTTGGGTTGCTGCTCCGCGCGTTGGGTTGCTGCTCCGCGCGTTGGGTTGCTGCTCCGCGCGTGCGAGCGTGCGAGCGGCGCGCATCACTGCGCGACGCGCACGGCGTGGTACGCCTTCTTGCCGCGGCGGACGAGGATCACGCCGCCCGGAAGGACGTGCTCGCTCTTCACGACGAAGTCCGCGCCGACCTTCTCGCCGTTGACGCTGACGGCGCCGTTCTGCACGAACTCGCGCGCCTCGCGTTTGCTGGCAGCACAGGTGGTGCCGGTGATGAAGTCCACGATCCCGACGCCCGCCGAGAGCGCCGACGACGCGACCTCGCTCGAAGGAAGATCCGACGCGATCTCCGCGATCTGCGCGGCGTCGAGCGACTTCACGTCACCAGAGAAAATCGCTTCGCTCGTCGCGATGGCGCGCGCAAGTTCGGTTTCGCCGTGTGTCATGCGCGTCATCTCCGCGGCGAGCGACTTCTGCGCTTCGCGCTTCGCGGGGTCATGCGCGAGCGAATGCGCGAGCGACTGGACGGTGTCGGAGTCGAGGAAGGTGAACCACTTGAGGAACTTCACCGCGTCGGCGTCGGCCGTGTTCAGCCA
>JBIIYI010000509.1:0-2520 GCA_044346895.1 Phycisphaerales bacterium | reverse complement strand
GCCACGTGTTCCGCCACATCGACGGGCTCGCCCCGGACGCACGCGAGGCGCTGCTCGCGCAGCTCGCCGAAATCGATCTCGCGCTCATCGCGCGGCTCGCGAAGCCGGCGGCCGATGAGAAGCACGGCGGCGCGATCGCTCCCGCGCCGTACGTCGCACTCGGTAGCGCGACCACCGACGCGCGCGCCGCGGGCGAGGAACTCCTCCGCGCCGGTCGGGTCGCGGCGTTCACCGTCGCGGGCGGACAGGGCACGCGGCTCGGATGGAAGGGCCCGAAGGGCACGTATCCCGCGACATGCGTCACGGGTCGCCCCCTGTTCCGCGTCTTCGCCGAGCAGATCGCCGCCGCCGAGCGCCGCTACGGACGCGCGATCCCGTGGTACATCATGACGAGCCCGCTGAACGACGACGACACGCGCTCGTTCTTCCGCGACAACAACTGGTTCGGCCGCAACCCCGCCGACACCTTCCTCTTCCCGCAGGGAACGATGCCGTCGGTCACCTTCGACGGCAAGCTCATGCTCGAGACGCCCGGCTCGCTCGCGGTGAACCCCGACGGCCACGGCGGCGCCGTGCGCGCGCTGCATGCGAGCGGCGCGCTCGAGGACATGCGCGCGCGCGGCATCACGGAGATGAGCTACTTCCAGGTCGACAACCCGCTCGTCCGGATCGCCGACCCGGTCTTCCTCGGGCTGCACGCGAAGTCCGCGCACTCCTCCGGCGAGATGTCGAGCAAGATGGTCGCGAAGCGCGATGCGGCCGAGAAGGTCGGCGTCTTCTGCGACGTCGGCGGCAGGACGGGCGTCGTCGAGTACAGCGACATGCCCGCCGAACTGACGACCGCGGTCGATGCGCAGGGCAGGCTCCGGTTCAACGCCGGGTCGATCGCGATCCACGCGATCTCGCTCGCGTTCCTCGAGCGGCTCGCGTCGGGCGGCGAGGACGGCAGCTTCGCCCTGCCCTTCCACCGCGCGCGGAAGAAGGTGCCCTACTGGTGCGACGCGCAGGGGAAGACGGTCGAGCCGGCGGAGCCGAACGCGACGAAGTTCGAGGCGTTCATCTTCGACGCGCTCGCGCTCGCCGCGCGGAGCCTCGTCCTCGAGACCGCGCGCGTCGAGGAGTTCGCGCCGATCAAGAACGCGTCCGGCGACGACAGCCCCGCGTCGAGCCACCAGATCCAGTCGAACCGCCACGGCGCGTGGCTCGAGAAGTTCGGCGTGCGCGTCCCGCGCCGCCCGAACGGCGACGTCGACGCGCGCATCGAGATCCTCGCGGAGACGGCGCTCGAGGCCGACGATCTCGCCGACGCGTCGCTCCCGCGTGAGATCAAGCCCGGCGAGGAGATCGTGCTCTAGCCCCCTGCCGAATCGCAAACGTTCGACCCTGATCTCAAGGTCCTGATCTCAGGGTCCTGATCTCAGGGTCCTGAGATCACGGGCACGCGCCCCAGTTTCCAAGGAGCAGCGCGAGATCGGCATTGCCGACGTAGCCATCGAGATCGAGGTCGGCGGGGTTCGTGCCGGTGCTGCCCCACGCGCCGAACAGCTCACTGAGATCGGATGAGGAAACCACGCCGTCGCCGTTGATGTCGCCGCTGCAGACCGGGATGAAGGTAGCGCTCAAATCTACACCTCCATGCCCACACGGAACGCAGTTTCCTCCCGGTCCGCAGTAGACGCTGCGCGACGCCAGGAGTTGAATGGAGTAGTTTCCAGGCGGCATGTCGACCTCCACGGGTCCCCAAGAACCGCGGAGAATCATGGCCGCAAAGGACACGCTCACAGGTCCTACCAGCGACGACTGCACTGTTCCGCAGACAGACGGAGTGCAGTTGAAAAGTCCAGGCCAATTGCCTCCCGAGAACACCCCACGGACCGGAGCGTTCACTTCAAACTCTATTCGAATCTGCCCAGAACCATAGGTTCCGACTCCCGAAGATCCCACAGCCGCAGCAAACGCGTCAGATGCAAACGATCCGTTGACGGTTGGAAAGTCTGATACGACGGTCACAAGAGGCCCGGGACACTGGGGAAATCCACAGCTGTTGATCCACGAACCTTCCTGTCCGGACTGGGTCTGGCGGATCAGGCGCCACTGCAGAACTCCGCTCGGTGGCAGTGGACTGATATCTATGACGCGCGCGCCGCCGGTCATGGTGCCACACGCGCTTGTCGCGATGGGAACGAACTCCTCTCCATCCATCGTGGAATCAAGCGCCACCGAAATCTGAGATCCGGTCGCGCCGGGGATTTCCACACCATCTCGTAGCCATCGAATCTGGACATCCGAGGGTACTTCCGTCGTACGCACGAGAACCGATTCGCCGAGAAAACCCCGAACAACTTGAGGTTCACTTGCGATCACCGGCGCACCATTTGCAAGGAACTGCGAAGCGTACGAAGCTGATGGGAAGTCTGCGACGACCTGCTGGCTCGCGTTGCGAGCAATCACCCGAAACCGCCCATGAAATGTCGATTGCAAGACAAACTCGTACGCGGGTAGCACCGTCGTCGCAAGCGT
>JBIIYI010000508.1:0-2522 GCA_044346895.1 Phycisphaerales bacterium | reverse complement strand
CCCGTTTTCCGCGGTCGTCACCGCGCTCTGCCTCTGCGCGTTCCCCGTGATCGAACGCCCGTTCATGTTCGGCGACTGGCCACGCATCGCGTGGACCGCGCTCCGCACGATGAGCGTGCGGCCGCTCGCCGCGCTCTTCGCCGAGCGCGCGCGCGGCACGAACTGACGGTGTCGAGGGTTCGAGTGTTCACGGCTTGAGCGGGCCCCACTCGGCGAGCAGCGTGGAGAGGTCCGCCGCGCCGATCACACCATCGCCGTTGAGATCACCGACGGGTGCGCCAACCGTGCCCCACACCGAGAGGAGATACGAGAGGTCCGCTGCGCCGATCTCGCCGTCGAGGTCGAAGTCGCCGCGCGCATACTCGCAGCTGTCGGGGACGCCGTCAGCATCCTTGTCGGTCGCGCCGCCCGCGGCGATGTCGCAATCGTCGGGCACGCCATTCGCGTCGCAATCCTCCTCGCAACCGTCGGGGATGCCGTCCTTGTCGCAGTCGTCGAGCTCCTGGCAGACGTCGATGATGCCGTCGCCGTTGCAGTCGCCTTCGCCGGAGAGGAGCTGGCACGGGTCGTGCACGCCGTTCGCGTCGCAGTCGGTGAACTCGCACGCATCGAGGTAGCCGCTGCCGTCGCAATCGAGCGACGGCGTGGCGGCGAGTTCGGTGGCGTCGAGCACGCCGTTGCGATCACAGTCGAGTTCGCACGCGTCGAGCACGCCGTTCGCGTTGATGTCGCGCTCTGGATCACCCACTTCGCACGAGTCGGGCACGCCGTTGCCATCGCAATCGTCGATGCCATGCTGGCATTGATCCGGCGTTCCGTTCTCGTCGCAGTCGTCGTCGCCGGCGGCGTACGAAATGCGCACGCGGACGAAGCCGCCCGCACACTGCTCTGGATCGACAAGCGCGCTCGAACCGATCCGCACGCGCACGGCGCCGTCGGCGCGCGCGGCGTTGAAGTCGGTGACCGAGTAGAGGAAGCTCGTGTTGTCGGGAACAGCCGGACAATCAGTGCCGGAAGTTCCAAAGATCACGGTGTCGGGGCCGTTCTCGAAGCGGTAAAGGAGCGACTCGGTGATCGCGCCGAGGTCGGCGACGGCCTCGATGGTGACGATGGCGGGCGCCGAAGTGGGCGGCAACTTCGTGAAGGTGAACTCGACCGGAGCGCCGCTCGCGGGCACCGGAGCTGTCTGCTCAACGGAGAAGCCGCTGCCCTCGCACTCGTCCGGGATGAGATCGAGATCGCAGTCGATCGCACCGAAGAGGATCTCGACGACGTCGAACACGCCGTCCGTGTCGCAATCCTGTTCGCACGCGTCGATCACGCCGTTCGCGTTGAGGTCGGGATCGGCGATCCAGTAAGGTCGTGTGGCGAGGTTCAGCGTCGTGGTATCGAGCATGCCATCGCCGTCGCAGTCGCCGGCCGCGCGATCGCCCCAGACGAGGGGCATGGTGGGGAGGTGGCCCGACAGACTGCCACCATCCCAAGGCGAACTTGTCCGGATGAGGTTCCCTGGATCGAGCATGCCCGCGCCCGACGCGAGTTCAGCGGCTCCGTACCGAAGTCTGCCACGGATGCGCGACGCATAGAACGCATCGGTCGGTGCCAGGGGGCCACTACTCGCACTGATGAACGCGGGCGAGTAGCCGATGTTCTGATCCCAGATGCAGCCGTGAAAGAACACCGTTCCCGGTGGGCCGATCACGAGATCGTCAACCTCGATGTCGGTGGATCCATCGGGTTCGAGCACGACGTCGGCGCTCCAGATCTGGACGGCATCTGAAGGGCTGCCGTCACCGTTCGGATCGATCCAGATGCCATAGGTGACGGGGAAGCCGTCCGGCGGAATGCCGAAAGTCTCGCTCTCTCCATCGATGTGCCGCAGGGGAATGCGACGAATAGCTTCCGCCTGCGGTGGAACTCGATCGAGCACGAGGTTGCAGAACCGATACCCGTTCGTGGGGCCGAAGGGCCAGAGATCTCTGTTCCGTTTGAACTTCGCCCCGATCGCGCTTACTTCCGTCGCATCGACGATGCCATTCGCATCCTCGTCGCGGAGGAGCGACGCACCTTGTTTCCGATCGTCGATCCCGTCGCCGTTGACGTCGGGGATCTCGCCGCGCGCGATCTGCGCGCCGTCCGGCTCGCCGTCGCGATCACCGTCGATCGAGCAGACCGCGTACATCGCCGTCGATGTGGCCTGCGGCACGGCCACGTCCTGATACGACCCAGGAATGAGCGTGGCGTTGTTCCAACTCTCGATTCCCGTGTCCCACGTCCAGTGGCGTACCTCGCTGTCACGTCGAAGCACCATGAGGCGCGCGGACGACATCGAGATCTTCTCATGGTCGCCGGCGATGGTGAAGCTCGAGTTGAGCGACGCGATGCTGCCGTCGGTGCGGATCGCAAGCGCGCGCGGCGCGGCGCTCGAGCCCGCGACGGCGACATCGCGCACGCCGACCATCGGCTCAAGCGCGGGTGCCGTGGCGCCACTATGTCCGAATGCGATCGTGCTCTGGTCGCCG
>JBIIYI010000507.1:0-2526 GCA_044346895.1 Phycisphaerales bacterium | reverse complement strand
AACGAGTGGGAGCGTCGCTTATGGCTTGTCGGCGAGCCTAAATGGCAGCTTCCCAACCCCGGTCGTAAACAACAGTTCGCAGAACTGGGATCTCTACGTCTTCGCCCATGAACTCGGCCACAACTGCGGGGCCTCGCACACGTTCGCACTGAATCCGCCGTACGACACCTGCAACGACGGATGCACGGTGACCACGATCGGCACGATCATGAGCTACTGCCATCAATGCCCGGGCGGTTTCTCGAACATCGTCATGAACTTCGCTCCGCCGAGCGTGAGCCAGATGGTCTCCTACATCGGGAGCCGCCCCTGCGTCGGCTCGCAGGAGTGCCAGTCCGACCCGAACTGCGTGCTCTCGATCAGTCCGGTCTCGAGCACCATCCCTGCCGCGGGCCAGACGCTTTCGATCAGCGTCTCGGCGGTCGCGAGCAGCTGCTCCTTCCTGCCGTCGGGCCTTCCCTCATGGATCACGCTTTCGCCTGGCTCGACGACGGGATCGTCGGGCGTCCTGCAGTTCGTGGTCGCACCGAACACCGGCACGGTGGATCGCAGCGCGACGATCGTCATCGGCGCGAAGACGCATGCTCTCTTGCAGCTGGGGTTCGATGCGGACGGCGACGGGGTTCCGAACACGAGCGACAACTGCCGGGATCTCGCGAACGCATGGCAGCATGATGGCGATGGGGACGGCGTGGGCAACGAGTGCGACAACTGTCCGCTCGTCGCGAACGCGGACCAACTCGATTCAAACGGGGATGGAGTCGGCAACGTCTGCTCGAACCTGGTCCCGAGCTCGCAGGACCTTCTGCTCGGCAATGCGTCGCTTGCAGGCGGTCAGACGATCAGCATGCCTCTGCCCGCGATGCCCGGCAAGACGCTCACAGGCTTCACGGTGCAGTTCTCCTACCAGCCCGCACCGAATGCGTACCCATCGGACACGATGCTGGGGCTCTTGCTGAAGCAGTGGGGCGGCTACGGCTACGTGCTGCCCGGTCATGTCAAGGTGGCCGATTGGATCGTCCTCCCCGACGCCTCCGCGCCTGGAACCTATTCCGAAACGGTCGCCGGACTTGCCTACCCGGCGACCAACGCGAGCACCATCTACTTCGGGAACGGCTGGGTCGCCTCGGGCGCGAGCACCTATTCGAACATCCTGCTCACGCTCCGCTTCGCGACCGAGTCGGATGGCGATGGCGATGGACTTCCCGACGCGCTCGACAACTGCCCCGGCTATGCGAGTCCCGATCGAACGGACCGCGACGGCGACGGTCGCGGCGACGCGTGCGACAACTGCCCGATCGATCCTGCGAAGTTCGGACCGGGCGTCTGCGGTTGCGGCGTGACGGACGCCGACATGGACGGCGACGGCGTTCCGGACTGCGCGGACACGGCCTGCGACATCCCGGACTGGACACCCAACTCGGGACTCGCCGGGCTCATCGGGAATGTCGAGGCGTGCCTTGGATTCAACGGCGAACTCTTCGCGACCGGCTACCTCCCCAACACCCCGGGCACGGGCATCGCGCGATGGAATCCGCGCGCAAACGGCGGTCAGGGTGGATGGAGCGGCGTCGGTGGCGGACTCTCCGGAAACGCCGCGCTGAACGCTGGCATCGCCCTCGCCGAACTCGGAGGCAAGCTCTACGTCGGCGGTATCTTCACACACGCCGGTGGGGTGCCCGCGTCGAACATCGCCCGCTGGGACCCTGCCGCCAACGCGGGTCAGGGTGCGTGGAGTGCGGTCGGATCGGGTGTCAATGGATCCGTCTACGCCATGCTGGTGCATGGAGGTCAGCTCTATGTCGGTGGCGCATTCACGCAGGCCGGAGGCGTGGCGGCATCGAGGATCGCCCGGTGGGACCCGGCGGCGAACGGCGGTGTGGGTGCATGGAGTGCGCTGGGATCCGGCACGGATCAATATGTCAGCTCGCTTGCGGAACTGCAGGGTCGGATCTACGCCGGCGGCGCGTTCACGACCGCGGGCGGAATCTCCGTCAACCGCATCGCCTGCTGGAGTCCTTCAGGCTCCAGCGGTACTTGGACCGCGCTTGGAACCGGTTGCAACAACTCGGTCGACGCGCTGGCGACCCTTGACGGTTCGATCTACGCCGGCGGTTACTTCACTTCCGCGGGTGGTCAGGTGACGAGCTACCTCGCGCGTTGGACGCCTGCCGTGTCCGGCACCGGCGGCGCGTGGTCGCAGGTCTTCGAATCGCCGTTCGAGGGCGTGCATTCCGGTTTCTCACCCGAGGTGCGTGCGCTCTTCGCGCACGATGGCCGTCTCTACATCGGTGGCCGGTTCCTCTACGCCGGGCCCTCCTACTCGAAGGACATCGCCCTGTGGGATCCACTCAACGGGTTCACCTCCCTCGGGCGCGGGACGGCCGCCGGCGACTTCATGAAGGCACGCGCGTTCGCGGCCTTCAACGGTCGCATCTACGTCGGCGGCGATTTCAACGGCGTGGTGTCCGGTGACGGCACGATCCGCGCGACGCAGTTCATCGCGAGCTGGGGCTGCCCGACCGA
>JBIIYI010000506.1:0-2528 GCA_044346895.1 Phycisphaerales bacterium | reverse complement strand
AATCAGCGCGGAACGGTGACCGTCGACGGCGTCGCCTGCGACTGGCACACGGGCTCGAAGGGCATGTTCGTCGATCCGAACGGCGGCGTTTCCGACTGGGTCGAACTGTCGCAACTCGACGTCTTCGGCATCCCGTTCCAGATGTCGCACAAGGACAGCGACTTCGAGCAGATCGGCGAGGTCCTCGACGTCTTCCTCTGGGGCCACGTCTACGAGAACTGGGGCACGGCGCCGAACTGCGAGCGCACGTTCGGCGAGATCATGCTCGACGACGATCCGGACAGCCCGTTCTATCCCGGCACGGGGCTCTACATCAATCGCCTCTGGACGCGCCTCCCGGGCGAGCTCGGACAGGATGACGACGGGACCCTCGTCCTCGGCAGCCACATCGACCCGACGTCGACCACGCTGCCGCCGCTGAGGATCCCGGGCTACGAGCCGTGGACGCCGGCGCTCCCGGCGGGCATCGCGTTCCTCGATGGCCTGACCATCGACGACGCCGGTCGTGGAAACCCCGACCGCAATGCGGACAACGTGTTCACCCAGGCGCCGGCGGCCAACGGCGCCCCGTTGAGCGACGGTGCCTTGGCCGAGGAGCGGCGCTTCCGCCTGGCGCACGGCTTCCTCGGTCGGAAGACCCCGGGCCTCGTCAACCTCAACACCGCGCTTCCCGAGACGCTCGCGGCGCTCCCGATGATGCTGCGGCTGCCCACGGTCACGACCACGGCACCGCCGACGACTCCGTACTCGCACGCGGCCGACGCGATCCGCTCGTACCGCGACCACGGGTACTTCGCGGCGCCGACGCCGTTCCCGGCGGCGAATCTGATGAGTTACGCCGACCGCGGACTCACCGATGCGCAGACGACGGCGGCGATGCCGGTGATGTTCCCGGCCGCGTTCAAGCGGTTCTTCCCCGGCATGCGGCGTGATCGCGGATTCGCGTCGATCGGCGAACTGCTGCTCCTCGCGCGCTACCCGACGCAGCCTGTCCCGGACATGCTGCGCGCGTCGTACAGCATGCGGTGGCTCGGTCTCGATCCGTACCTCGGGCTGTCGGGCCTCACCTTCTTCGACTACCCAAACGGCTACTCGTGGTCGACCGACCGCACCAATCCGAGGCCGCGACAGTTCCCCGAGGACGTGTTCCTCGCGCTCACGCCCGATGGGCCGCAGGAGAACGTTCCGTTCAAGCCGGGCGACGAGCCGCTCGGCGACGTCGAGGACCTGAACCTCATGTTCAAGGGCATCTCGAACCTCGTCACGACCCGGAGCGACGTGTTCACCGTGTACCTGCGCGTCCGCCAGATCAAGCAGAACGCGACCACGGGCGTCTGGGACGGCACGAGCACCGAGCACGTGATCGACGACTCGCGCTACGTGATGTGCGTCGACCGCAGCGAGGTGAACTCGCCGAGCGATCAGCCGCGGATCCTGTACTTCCAGAAGGTGCCTTGATCGCGGAGTCGCCGCGTGCATCGGCTCGCAGCAGGCAGGATCGACGCCGGAAGGATCAACGCCGAAAGGATCAACGCCGAAAGGATCAACGCCCCCGTCTCGCGCGGGGGCGTTGTGCTGGCGGGGCGCGTGAGGGGAAGCGAAGGGCAAGCGAGGGCAGGGAGAGAGTCGAAGGGGGAGGCATGACGTTTCAAGCCGAAGGCGGGGATTCTGGCGGGTTCGCGCCGCACGAATCGCGTTCTCGCGGCTCTTTCGCGACCGTGTCCGCCCACGACCACTTCCCAACGACGCAGCAGACGTGGATCCTCGACCGATTGGCAGAAGGCGCGCCTGGTGCGCCCGGACTGCGCGAGACGTTGATGGAGCGCTATCGCGAGCCGCTTCTGATCTACGTGCGGGGATCGACGCTGCGCACGCTCGCCGAGCCCGATGAACTCGTACACGGGTTCTTCGCATACTTCTTCAGCGACCTCCGCAATCTCGAGCGGTGGGCGGAGAGCGGCACACGCTTGCGGCGATGGATGATGAACGGGCTTGTGTTGCACGCGCGCGGGTTGCGACGCGACGCGGCGCGCAATCGCGAAATGGGTTCGCTTAGCGCGGTGGGTGAGCGGGCGGCGGAGGACGGTGACGCGATGTCGCAGTTCGAGGCAGCGTGGGCTCGGTCGCTGTTGTCGGACGCCGCGACTTCTGTGCAGGCGGAGCTCGTCGCGGAGGGTCGCGTCGCATCGTGGGAGGTGTTCCGACGACACATCATCGACGGCGAGGCGTACGCAGTCTGCTGTCCGCCGCTCGGTTTGACCGCCGACGACGGCCGCACGGCAACGCGGATGGTGTCGCTCCGCATACGCAGAACGCTGCGTGAGTTGCTCCTGCAAGAGGGCACGCCCGACGGCGAGATCGCGGACGAGTTACGGGCGTTGGAGGCGTTGCTTGCGCGATGAAGGGTCGAGTCGTTCTCTCTGAGGCTGCGCAGCGTCGGCTGAGTGGCGTGTGGCAAGTGAATCGCCCGTCTAAGGCGGGGCGATTCCTCGGGCCTCGAGCGATCGCAACTGGTGTTCTCGTACTCT
>JBIIYI010000090.1:0-9210 GCA_044346895.1 Phycisphaerales bacterium | reverse complement strand
CCATCATCGCTTCCATCACCGTTAACGCCGGCGGTAACGGTGATGGAAGCGATGATGGAAGCGATGATGAAAGCGATGACGGGAGCGATGACGGGAGCGATGAGGGGGCGAACCCCGCCGACGAGCGCCCTGTCGTCACCCTCGGCGAGTCGTGCGACGCGGTCGAGGCGCGCCTCTCGGATCGACTTGCGTCGACGGACCTCGTCGACGAGGGAATCCGCGCCATGCTCGAGTCGCTGCTCGCGCCCTTCGAGCCCGCCGGGACCGCATCGGACGATGCCGCAGGCGCGGCGACCACGGTCGCCTGCGCCATCGCCTCCGGCGACGTCGACCTCGATGGAATCGTGACGCCGAGCGATCTCGCGGCGTTCCTGACGGCGTGGTTCGCGCAGGACGAGTTCCACGGCGACGTCAACCGCGATGGCTTCGTCGACGCGCTCGACTACGCCGAGGTCTACCTGCGGATCTCGCAGGTGGATGCTGCGGCGGACGGCGGCCAGCCGGACGAGTGAAGTGTTCCCGACGCGCGCCCGAAGCGCGGCACGCAGTAGGCCCGCAGCACGCCCGACGCGCGAACCAGCCCCGACGCGCCTCAGAGGCGCCTCAGAAGCGCAGGTGCGCCGGCCGATCGGCCGGCGGCGAGACCTGGAGGATCGCGCGCGCGAGCGCGAGGTCGTCCTTCGTCGTGATCTTGAGGTTGCGCGGATCGCCCTCGACGACGAGCACCGTCTCGCCGAAGCGCTCGACCACGCTCGCGTCATCGGTCGTGCCGACGAGATCGACCCCGGCATAGGCCTGCCGGAGGAGCGCCGCGTCGAACACCTGCGGCGTCTGCACGGCGAAGAGGTTGTCGCGCGGCACCGTCTCGAGCACGGGACGTCCGCTCGACTGCGCCTTGCCGACGTCGCCGAGGATCATGTCGGCGATCGCGTCGTCTTCCGCGGCGGCGACCGTCTCGGTGCCGCAGCGCTTGAGCGTGTCGCGCACGGCGACGCCCGGGACGACCGCCTTCGCCACGCGCGCGGCGGCGAAGATGCGGTCGAGGAGTTCATTCCCCACGCAGGGACGCGCGCCGTCATGGACGGCGATGTGGGTGACGTCCGCGGGAAGTTCGGCGATCGCGCGGGCGATCGACTCCCAGCGCTCCGCTCGGCCTCCCTCGACGATGCGCGCTCCGTTGAAGCCGAGCGCCGGGCCGAAGCGGGCGCGAAACGACTCGATGTCGTCCGGAGGACCGGCCACCACGATCGCCGCCACCTCGTCGCGCTTGACGAACGCCTCGACCGTGCGAAGGAGGACCGCGCGGCCTCCGAGATCCTGCGAGAGCTTGTCGCCCTCGCCGAAGCGGGTGCTGCGTCCTGCCGCTGCGATGATGACTCCGATGCGCATGGCGCGATGGTAGCGGACGCGCGCGGCGACACGCCGCGTCCAGCGGCGACGCCTGGACTCAGGCGACTTTTGGTGGGGTCACGCCACGCCGTGCGGCGGCGCGCAGGGTCGCGCGGAGTCGCGCGGCGGCGCCTCGGCTTCTCTCACGCAGCGACTTCGCGCACCGTCGCGACGTCGGCGAGGTCCTGCACGCGTCCGCCGGCGACGCGGAACTGGAGGTTGCGGCACTCGTCCCAACCGATGTGGACCGGCCCCTTCACGGACGACGTAAACCGCGCCTCGCGCGTGCCGATGAGGATCGTCGTGCCTGCGTGGATCGCCTTCGCGATGTCGATCGAGACGGTGCGGCGCATGCCGTTGTCGACGAGAAGATGGGTGCGCTCCTCCTCGAGCAGCCGGATGCGGCGGCGCACCTCGGCGATCTCGAAGGCGAGTTCCGTCAGGCTCTCCTTTTCGGCGGCGGTCGCCTTCGAGCCTCGCTCGGTGATCTCGAACTGGCGCTCCTCGAGCGGCGCGACCTGTCGGGAGAGCTCCTTGACGAGGGCCGCGATGCGCGCCGAGCGCGCGAGTTCGAACGGGAGCCCACCGACGCGCAGCAGCGTCTTCGCGCCGCCTTCGGTTCCGATCGCATCGGCGCGCATTGCGCCGCCGACCGTCAGTTGGCCGCCCACGATCGCGCCGCGCGCGATGCGGAGGTCGCCGCCGACGACCAGTTCGCAGCCGACGATCTCGCGATCGGCGAGGAGCGAACCGCGCACGCGGCCGCGCACGCCGTTGAGGTAGGCGGTCTCCGCGCTTCCGTCGACGAGGATGTGTCCGTGCCCGCGGGCTGCGACGCCGCGCTCGCCGCGGAAGTCTCCGCCCACGATCACGTCGCAGGCCTCGACGAGGCCGCGCACGGTCACGTCGCCGGTCGCCTTCAGCGTGAAGTTGTCGCGCACTCCGTCGGCGACCTTGACCGAGCCGATGAAGTCGATGTTGCCGGTCGAGAAGTCGACGGCGCCCGAGACCTCGAGCGCATCGACCACGGCGATCCGGAGCCGGGCGAGCGAAAGCACGCCTTCCTTGAGGGCGCGGATCGTGCCGTCGGCCTCGACCTGCACGCTCTCGTCGGGCAGAAGCGCCAGCTTCTTCCCGCGGCGTGCGGCGATGCTGCGGCCACAGACGTCGCGTCCGTCGGAGCCTTCGCCGGGCGGATGGATCCGTCCCAGCACCTCGTTCGCCGCCACCTTCATCCGCTTCACGCGGTTGTAGTGGTCGACGCTCTCGGCGGTGGTGGTCGCACCGTCGTCCGTGCCGGATTCCGGGGCGAACGCCGGCATCCACTCGATCCAGGCGGCGGCCCCGTCGACCGCCTCGATCGCGCGGGCGACGATGCCGACGGTCGGTTCCGACTCGACGGGCATGACGTCCGTCGTGTCGGCCGAAGCCGCGGCGGACGCGACGGCGGCTGCGTACGCGGCCTTCCGCGCCGCGTGGGTCGCGGCCAGCGCGCGCACGGCGTCATCGACCTCGCGATCGACGAGGACGCCACGCTCACGGACGAGGGCCGCGAGGGCGTCGGCGGTCACGACATCGTCGGCCGCCTCGAGCGGAATCTCGAGCGACGCGATCCGGCCGCCTTCGGGAAGGCGGACGATCGGAAGCTGCTCGCGGACGATGAGGTTCTGCTGTGACACGTCGCGCCTCCCCGAGCGCCGGCCTGCGCCGTACGGTCCATATCGCGGATCACGCCGCCTTCGCGCGGGCGAGGGTCTCGTGGATCCTCTGCGAGAGCGAGTCGGGTGTGAACGGCTTGACCACGTAGTTGTTGACGCCCGCCTTGATGGCCTCGACCACGCGGGTCTTCTCCGCTTCGGTCGTCACCATCACGACGGGGCTCTTCCCGCCCTGCGCGCGGTAGTTCTTCACGAACGTGATGCCGTCCATGTTCGGCATGTTCCAGTCGACGAGCAGCAGTTCGGGGGCGAACGCGCTCACCTTCGAAAGGGCGTCCTGGCCGTCGCAGGCCTCCTCGATCTCCTTGTAGCCGAGTTGAAGCAGGATGTTGCGCTGGATGGTGCGCATCGTCTTCGAGTCGTCGATCAGCATGACCTTCATGGGGTGCTCCTCTCGGGCGTCAGGCGGCCTTCGCCGCGGTCGTGTTCTGGACGGTCGGCTGGGCCGCGCTGCGCGCGAGCTTCATGGCGACCTCGACGGAGAACGATCCTCCGGGGCAGTCGAACGGGATCGTGATGCACAGCGCGTCGCTCGGCTGCTGGACCTTGTGGCCCTTGCCGACGACCACCGACGGGCACGAGATCGAGACGTTCTTCCCCTCGAACTTCGCCTTCGCGGCGCCGGAGATCATGTTGACGAGCTCGCCGATCGCGTCGGCGAAGTCGGGCGAGGACGGATCCATGTCCATGCCCGTGAAGGCGCGGATCACGTTGCACGCGGTCGCCGTTGGGAACGACAGGACGACCATGCCCTGCACGTCGCCCGACATCCCGATGATGCCGCTGACCTCGTTCTCGAAGCGCGGGACGGCGCAGCAGGTGTAGGGCTTTCCCGCCGTCACCGAGAGCGAGAGCATCGTGCGGAAGACGTCGTTGGTGCTCACGACGAAGGCTGCGATCGAAGATGCGTCCATGGGGGTCTCCTCGCGCGGCGCCCGGGGCCATTCCCGTGCGGAGCGCGTGTCCAAGGGGGACACGCCGGGATCGGCGCACGCGCGGGGCGACTTGGGGAGTGTCCGCGCGAAGCCGCCAAACCGGGGAGGATGCCTACCGCTCCCCGCGGTCGAGGGCGGCGGGTTTCGAGGTCGGGCCCGACGCGCCGTTGCCCGCCTTTCCATCCGCGCCGGATTGCTCAGCGCCTCCACCCGACGCCGCGGGATCGACGAGCGCGAGGATCGACATCGCGGTCCCGTAGGCCGCGCTGCCCGGATAGTCCTGATCGTTCCACGTGCCGTCGGGCGCGCGGATCGAGAGGACGAGCGCGCGGATGAACGCGAGGTGCGCGTCGCGCTCGTCGGGCGGACAGAGCCGCGCGGCGTCGGCTGCGGCGGTGACAGCGAAGAAGAAGTAGTACGGCGCGATCCCGAAGGGTTCGCGATGCGCGCCTCCGATGCCGCGCTGGGCATCGAGATCCTCCCAGCTCGCGCGGAAGAGGGCGAGCGAGCTGCGCGCGCGTTCGAGGTCCGGGCGGCCCGCGCGCGCCGCGGCGACGTCCGCGATCAGACGGCGCCCCATGCACTCCGGCATTCCGCGCCTCGAGTGCCCGGGGCCGAACGCGCCCGCGCGCCGCGTGTCGTAGCCGAGGAACCCATCGGGCAGCCGCGCGCTCTCGATCGCGTCGAGCGCCTTCGCGATGATCGCGTCGTACGAGGGCACCGAACTCGTGCCTTCCGGCGACTCCCATGCCAGCGGCTCGACGCCCGCGTCCCGCGCCTCGACCAGCGCGATGATGCAGTGCGCCGTGAGGAAGGAGGAACTCTCGCCCCGCATGCCGACATCGTCGATGCGCATGTAGTGCCATCCGCCCTTGCCAGGACGCGCCGTATGGAGAAGCGACCCGGCGTAGCGCTCGATCGCCGCACGTACCGGGGCGCGGCGGTCCTCTGGCAGGATCCCGGATCGCTCCATCCGCAGGAGGAACCGCAGTCCGAAGCAGTGCGCCCAGTTGCGGACGTCGAAGCCGCTCGCTTCGTGCTCGAACGCGATGCGCTCGTGCGTCGCGAGCCGCGCGACCGCGTCCGCCGCGCGTACGAGGGCGGCGCGGCGTATTCCATCCTCCTGAAGTCCGGGTGCCGCGAGCAGCGCCAGCCCGACGATGGACGTTCCGCCCACTCGGAATGCGACCGGGGGACCACCGCCCTCCTTGTACAAGCACTCGTACGGCCATTCGCAGCGCGGATCATCGGGCGTCAGCGACGATTGCGCCGATTCCGCGGCGGCTTCCTGCAATTCGAGCAGCCGCTGCACGCCCGTCCGCACCGCGTCCGCGATCCGCACCGGATCGGGCTGCACCGCGCCCGGGCGAGCCTCCATGCGGGGCTGCGACCAGCGCTTGCGCGACGGGTCGTCGTCGTCGGTGCTCGCCGTCCGCGATTGTCGCTCCTCCTGCTGGAACGCATGCGACGGGAGCAGCAGGATGCGTTGCTCAGGTGGATCGATTGTGCCGAAGTGCGCAACCTCGGCCGTCGGCACCAGCGCGCCGGACCTCCCGACGAGCGATGCGAGGATGATGGCGGAGAGGATCGTCATGCCGAGGGATGCATACGTGCCATTCCGGCGCGGATCGCCCGAAATCCGTACCGGTGCCCGGATAGCAAGGAGGCGAGACGAAGCGGTACCCGCAGGGATGCGGCGATTCGAGGCCGACGCCGCCAGCCGGGATGCCGGGCGGACTGAAGCCCGGCGGATCGATCGGACGGAACCTAGTTTTTCGAGTCGACCGACGCCTTGCCGGTTCCGGCTTCCGCCTCGACGAGCGCGAGCACGCTCATCGCCGTTCCGAACGCGGCACTACGCGGGAACACGCGGTCGTTCCACGTGCCGTCGGCATCGCGCACCTTGAAGAGGAGCTCGCGGAACTTCGTGCGGTTCGCGGCGCGCTCGGCCTCGGGCAGGAGCTCGATCGCCGCCGCCGCATGCGTGAACGCATAGAAGAAGTAGTACGGCGCCACGCCGTACGGCGCGACGTGCGTGCCCGTCTTCTTGCGGCGCTTCTCGAGTTCGGGCCAGAACTCGAAGAACTTCTCGACCGCGAAGCGGATGCGCTTCTCGTCGGCCTTGCCCGCGCGCGCGAGGGCGACCTCGACCGCGCACATGCGGCCGATCGCGCCCGGGATCTGTCCGGCGTCGTCGCGCGTCGGCCGCGCCGCGTTGTACGCGACGTAGCCCGACTCGCCGCGCGTGATCTCGAGCGCCTTCACCGTGCGGGCGAGGAGTTCTTCGCTCACCTCGAGGCCCGATTCCTTCGCTTCGATCAACGCGAAGAGGCACGGCGCGGTCATGAACGGCGACGTCGGGCACGGCTTGTCGATCCCCGGCCCGCGCGCGTACTGCCAACCACCGACTTGCGGAATCTCCGTCTTCTTGAGGGCATCGAGATAGAACGCGATCGCCGCGTCGACCGCAGGCTTCTGCGTTTCGCCGACGGCCCCCGCCTTCTTCGCTGCAACAAGGAAGCGCAGCCCGTAGCAGTGCGCCCAGCCGCGCACGTCGTAGTTTCCGCCGTACTCGGGCGAGAGCAGCGGCTCGTCCTTCGACTTCGCGACGAAGTCGATCGCGCGCGCGACCGCCTCCTTGCGCGCGGCGTCGTCGGCGAATCCCGGCGCGGCGAGGAGCGCCATCGACGCGATCGAGGTGCCGCCCACGCGGTAGCCGTACGGGATCTTGCCGCCAACGCGGTAGACCCCTTCGTAGGGCCACTCGGCGGCGATGTCGGCGCCGGGCCCCTTCTCCTGCATGGCGACGATCTTCGCGACGCCCGTCGCGATCGCTTCGGCGTCGGTCGGAGTCGTGGCGGCCAGGATCACGGTGGCGAGGCATGCGAGCATTCGGGCAATGTAGCGCGGGTGTGGACGATTTCGCACCACGGAGCGGGCGGAATCGCGGACGCTGCGGCGGATGCACGCCCTCCTCATCGCCATGGTCGCCCTCGGTTCGCCAGCCTGCGTCGCAACTCCTGCGAACACCGCCGCCGTCGCGCGAATCGCTGCGACCGACTTCGCCGCCTGGCGGCATCACGGCACGATGTACATCCTGACGACGCCCGAAGGCGCGGACCTGCCGGCGGGCGCGGTGGTCGAGGGATTCCCGCTCCTCGTCCGGCTCGATCGCGACTTCCTCGACTTCACGCAGTGCGCGGACGATGGACGCGACATCCGCTTCTCGGGCGACGACGGAACCCCGCTTGCGCACCGCATCGAGGAGTGGGACGCCGCCAACGGCTCCGCGTCGATCTGGGTGCGCATCCCGCGCATCGAGGGGAACGCGCGGCAGCCACTCCGCATCCACTGGGGCAACCCCGATGCGGCCGACGCCTCCGACGGCAAGGCCGTCTTCCACGAGAGCAACGGTTTCTGCAGCGTGTGGCACATGGATGAACCGGTCGCCGACGACACGGGCAGCGTGTCGTCGAGAGACGACGGCACGACCGCCACGCGGGGGCTCGTCGGCGCGGCGCGACACCTTGCCGGTGGACAGGGCGTGTTCGCCGGCGACGACATCACGACCTATCCGAAAGGTCCGGGGCCGATGTCGACGAGCGCGTGGTTTCGCGCCGAGCGCGTGAACGGCACGGTCGTCGGCTGGGGCAAGGAGAAGCGACCCGCGAAGGTCATGATGAACTTCGCCAGCCCGCCGCGCATCGCGATCGATTGCTACTTCGCAGGCGTCGACGCGGAGCGGCCGCTCGCGATCGGCGAGTGGTACCACGTGGTGCACACGTACGCGCCGAACGATTCGCGGGTGTACATCAACGGACGGCTCGAGGGTTCGTCGCAGCCCGAGGTTGACATCTCCGAGATCTCGTCGCTCTGGATCGGCGGCTGGTACGGGAACTACAACTTCGTCGGTGACATCGACGAGGTGCGCATCGCACGCGCCGCGCGCTCGGCCGACTGGGTGAAGCTCGAGTACGAGAACCAGAAGCCGATGCAGACGGCGGTCGGTCCGATCGTCGCGGCGGGCGACGACTTCGCGTTGGGAACCGCGTCGATCACGGTCGACGAAGGCGCGCACGCGACGATTCGCGCACGGATCGGCGGCGCGCAGCGGATCGTGTGGACGCTCGTCCGCGGCGACACGCGCACGATCGTCGCGACCGACCGCACCGCCTGCACCTTCGATGCAGGACGCGTGGGCGCCGACACGCAGGCCTCGCTCGAGTGCACGGTGATCCGCGCGGACGGCGTTGCGACGAAGTCGGTTGCGATCACCGTTCGAGAAGCGATTCCCGATCCTGCGTTCACGCTTCTCGCCCCCGCCACCTGGGATGGTCGCAGCGCGATCGCCGTGACGCCGAAGATGCGGGAGGCGCCCGCAGGCGAACTGCGCGTGAAGTGGACCGTCGGCGACATCGCCGTCACCCACGAGGCGGTTCCCGCGCCGGATGCGTCGAATGCGAATGCGAATGCGAATGCGAATGCGAATGCGAATGCGGATGCGGATGCGGATGCGGATGCGTCGGATGCGTCGCGTGAATCAGGCGCGTCGCCTGGCGCGCTGCGCCTCACGCGCGCACAGAACAGCGGCACGATCACCGTGACGGCGACCATCGACAATGGTGGCGCGCCCGTGTCGGAGAGCGTGAGGATCGCGGTTCGTGAGCCTGCGCGCGATGCGTGGGTGCACCGCACCCCCGCCGCCGACGAACAACCTGAAGAAGGCCAGTTCTACGCCCGCGACGACAAGGACGAGGCGCGGCTCGTGTGGAACGGCCGGGTCGGTCCTACATCCACCGATGTCGCCTCCGATGCCGCAGCCACCATCGATGGCGTCTTCCTGCGCATACTCGCCGACGGCAAGCCATTTGCGACTGCGCGCGCGAAGCCCGCGGCCGATGGCAGCTACGCGCTCTCGGCAACGCTCAAGCCCGGGCTCGTCCGCTACAGCGCGGAGTTCGGAACGACTGCGGCTGGCAAGGACACCGTCGTCCGAACCGTCGGCAACCTCGTCTGCGGCGACGCCTTCGTGATCGACGGGCAGTCGAACGCCGTCGCGACCGACTGGGGCGAGGGCGCGTTTCCTGAAACAAGCGCGTGGATCCGCAGTTTCGGCGCAACCGGTGGCGAACCGGGCAGCGTGCGTTGGGGCAACGCCACGCGCAGGG
>JBIIYI010000505.1:0-2539 GCA_044346895.1 Phycisphaerales bacterium | reverse complement strand
CAACGGCGGCCAGGCCGCGTGGATCGGCCTCGGACTCAACGCGGGCATCCTGGTCCTCGCCTCGCTGTGGCTTCTCGTCGACCTCGCGCAGATCGACGAAGCGGTCGCGTCGGGCGCCCCGAAGTCGATGGAATGGTTCCTCGCCTTCGGACTCATCGTGACCCTCGCGTGGGTGTACCTCGAGGCGCTCAAGCTGGCGTTCCGCGTCGCGGCGATGTTCGGCGAGCGCAAGTAGGCTCGACCCCGCGCATCGGCCGGCCGCGCGCAGACCCGCGAGCCACGGCCGGAGTAGACAGAAAGCACGACGTAAAAAGACGCCAGCGCTCTCGAGACTCGAGAGCGCTGGCGCTTCCTTTCCGCCTACATCGAAACCTTGCGGCGCCGACGCTGGCGGTTCCACGTGTTCCGTGCGACGGGCGTCGGCTCGGGTGAACTGGCATCGCTGCCAGGCGCCCCTGCCGGCCACTCGCCGGATGGTGTCGTGCCACTCCGGAGGCCGGAGTCCTTCGGAACATAACACGCTTCAGAGGATTTCGGCAGCCAAACTCGCCAGATTCGACCGTTCGGTCTTCGAAAGCGAGACGTGCCCGGCGATCCGCTGGCCCTTGAACCGCTCGATCGCGTGGGCGAGGCCGTTCGACTGGGCGTCCAGATACGGGTTATCGATCTGGAGGATGTCGCCGCAGAGGACGATCTTGGTGCCGTCCCCGACGCGGGAGACGATCGTCTTGATCTCGTGGGGCGAGAGGTTCTGGGCCTCGTCGACGATCATGAACTGGTGCGGGATCGACCGGCCGCGGATGTAGGTGAGGGGCTCCATGACCACCCGCCCCGTCGCCATCAGCTGGTCGAGCCGCTGCTCGGCCGTGCGGCTTTCGGGTCGCTCGTCGACGTGGCTGCCGCGCGTCGAGAGGAGGTAGGTGATGTTGTCGAAGATCGGCTGCATCCACATCGACAGCTTCTCGTCCTTGTCGCCCGGGAGGTAGCCGATGTCGCGGCCGAGCGGCATGATCGGCCGGGCCGTGAGCAGCTTGTCGAAGCGCTCCTCCTTGATCGTCTTGTGGAGGCCGGCCGCGATCGCCAGCAGCGTCTTGCCCGTGCCCGCGGGGCCGGTGAGCGTGACGATCTTGACGTCGTCGTCGAGCAGGAGCTCGAGCGCCATCGTCTGCTGCACGTTGCGGCCCATGATGCCGTAGACCGGCTTGCGCGGCCCCGTCACCGGAATCGCCGCGCCGGTGTCGGCGAGGATCCGCGCGAGGCCGGTGTGGTGCTCGTCGAGTTCGTCGACGAGCAGGATGAACTGGTTGGCCACGGCCTCGATCGCCACGACGTGCGCGCCGTCCGGCGTGCGGGCCTCGAAGTCGGCGAGCCGCTCGATGCGCAGCTGCCGCTCGTCGTAGAGCTCGTCGATGATCTCGCCCGGCACCTTCGCCACGAGGTAGCCCGCGTGCAGGAAGTCGGCTGCGATGTGGTCGTGCTCGAAATCCTCGGCTGGAATGCCGAGCGCATCGCTCTTGACGCGCGCGTTGATGTCCTTCGAGATGAAGACCGTGCGCTTGCCGCTCGCGTGGAGGTCGTGCGCGACGCCGAGGATGCGGTTGTCGGCCTTGTCGAGGTCGAGCGAGAAGTCGGCGTGCGCGCCGCAGCGGGCGACGCGGATCGAACCGCCCTGCTCGTTCCAGACCACACCCTCGAAGAGCGCGCCCTGCGCGCGCAGTCGGTCGAGCGCGCGGGTGACGTGGCGCGCGTTCCGGCCGCGCTCGTCGTTGTTCTTCTTGAAGGTGTCGAGCTCCTCGATCACGGCGAGCGGGATCACCACCTCGTGCTCCGCGAACTTGAAGATCGACTGGGAGTTGTGGAGGAGCACGTTCGTGTCGAGGACGAAGTGCTTGCGGGCCGTTCCCCGCGCCGGCTCGGTTCGGGCGGTCGGGAGCCCCTCGGTCACGGCATCCGTGCGGTCGTGGTTCAGCATGCAAGCCCTCCTGTGGCTGGAACTGCGCTGAGCGATGTCACTCCGCAGGGATAGTCGGCTTGGTTCGTCGACCTTTCAACCGCGGCAGGCAAAGATCGGGAGAATTTGCTCCGGATTCTCGTGCCCCGCGCCGGGGATCGGACGCGAGGAGGATGTCGGGTCAGGCGAGTGGATCGACGTCGGCGGCGGCGATGTGGAACTCGACCCCCGACAGCGCGGGTTCGCCTGCGAGCCTCGCGCGGAGCCGAGGCAGATACCCGCGCTCGGTGTTGGTGTGGCCAGCGAGGAGCAACTCGAGACCGAGTTCGTGGGCGCGGAGGACGTCGTGGTGCGAGAGTTCGCCGGTCAGGAAGAGCGTCGCGCCCTGCGCCGCCGCCTTCTCGAGAAGACTCGCGCCGCTCCCCGCGCACACGGCGAATCGCTCGTGGAGCCGCGATCCCGCGCGCGAACGGGCGACGATGCCGCCGCCGAGCGCGGGGCGGATCGCATCGGCGATCTCGGCGGCGCGGCGCGGCGTCGCGAGCGTCGCCACCCGTCCGGCGCCGGTCCGCGGGTCGCCCGGAATCG
>JBIIYI010000504.1:0-2550 GCA_044346895.1 Phycisphaerales bacterium | reverse complement strand
CAACGCGCTGCGCGACGCCGAACTCGGCGACCCCGAGACGCGCGCGCGCATCGAGGCGTACGAGATGGCGTTCCGCATGCAGGTGTCGGTGCCCGAGCTCGTCGAGATGTCCGACGAATCGCCCGAAACGCTCGCGATGTACGGGCCCGACGCGCGCCGGCCCGGGAGCTACGCGGCGAACTGCCTGCTCGCGCGGCGCCTGCTCCAGCGCGGCGTGCGGTTCGTGCAGCTCTTCCATCGCGGATGGGACCAGCACATCGCGCTCGGCACGCAGCTGCCGAACCAGTGCCGCGACGTCGACCAGCCGACCGCGGCCGTCATCAAGGACCTCAAGCGCCTCGGCATGCTCGAAGACACGCTCGTCATCTTCGCGACCGAGTTCGGCCGCACCGCGTACAGCCAGGGCGGTTTCGGCGACCCGAGTTCGGGCCGCGACCACCACGGGCGCTGCTTCACGTCGATCCTCGCGGGCGGCGGCGTGAAGGGCGGCGTCGAGTACGGGAAGACCGACGACTTCTCGTACAACATCGTCGAGAACCCGGTCCAAGTGCGCGATTTCCACGCGACGATCCTGCACACGCTCGGCATCGACCACGAGCGCCTCACGTACGGCTTCCGCGGCCTCGACACGAAGCTGACGGGCGTCGAGCCCGCGCGCGTCATCCGCGAGGTGCTGGTGTAGGGCGGGGCGCGGGAGTTCCCGAGAAGGCAGTCGCATTTCGCGCGCGTGCGATCGAGAAAGCCCATGTCGAACCACCGCGTCTTCCAGATGACCTTCGCAAGCGTCTACCCGCACTACGTCGCGAAGGCGGAACGGAAGGGCCGTACGAAGGCGGAGGTCGACGAGGTCATCCGCTGGCTGACGGGCCACACGCAGGATTCGCTCGACGCGGCGATCGCCGCGAGTATCACGCTCGAGGCGTTCATCCGCGACGCGCCCGCGCTCCATCCGAACCGCACGCTGGTCACGGGCGTCGTCTGCGGCATCCGCGTCGAGGCGATCGAGGACCCGCTGATGCGCGAGCTCCGCCGCATGGACAAGCTCGTCGACGAACTCGCGAAGGGCAAGGCGCTGGCGAAGATCCTGAGGGGGTAGGGTGGGCGGCGAACCATTCGGAATCTCCGAATGGTTCGGGAGAAGCTTCACCCCGGCATACGCCGCATCGCGGCGATTGATTCCTTTGACTCGCTTCCGCCTCGCAGTACTCTTGGGAAGTCGCGGGGTCGCCTGATATTCACGAAATCAGGCATGAGAGCCAGAGATGCCCCGCATTCACCCAGAGGAGATCACCATGAGCAGGAACGCGATGGCAGGAGCGGTCACGCTGTGCGGCGTCGGACTGTGCATGATCGGCGGCGCGATGATGATGCAGAACGGCGCGCAGGCGCACGCGAATACCGTCGTCGGCACGTTTCCCGCGGCGGCAGCGGTCGCGAGCGCGGCGACGTCGCAGACGGGTGGAGAGCCGACCATCGTGTGGTATGGCACGTACGGCGGCTACTACGGAACCATTGCAGGCGCGATCTTTCGTGCGTGGTCAGACGGGACGCTCGAGATGAAGAAGATTTCGTACTTCAGTCCTAACACTGGCGACGCGTGTAACGGCGCCGCAGGTGCACCGTGCTCAAGCCCGTGGCTTGTGATCTCGTCTCCAGCCGCCGGCTACCGCGCCGCCGCCGACATCAACGCCGACGAGAAGGTCGACGGCGCGGATCTCACGATGATCCTCGGCAACTGGGGCGATGCCCCGCGCGTACCGTTTCCGCCGAGTGATTGCCCGTTGAACCTCATCAATCCGTAACGTTCATTGGAAACGCCAATCCGTCAGACGAAATGCGCGTGGTTCATCACGCGTTGCATCGCACGAAATCGAAGCCTTCGCTTCTCCCCACCCCGCGCACTTTGCGTGGGGTTTTCGTTTGGACCATGCGTGCGCGATAGGTTGCGCCTTTCGCGTCGAGCAAAGTCGCGAGATTCATCTTGACGCATATTCTTCGAAAGGCATACTAATGTGGGAGGTCGTTCAGACGGCGGAGTATCGCGAGTGGTTTCAAGCGCAATCGATCGAGTTGCGCGCTGCGATCGACCATGATGTGCAGGTCTTGGCACAGTTCGGTCCGAGGCTTGGACGACCGTGGGTCGATACGGTTTCCGGTTCGAAGTACGCGAACCTGAAGGAGTTGCGAACGCGGCTCGGTCGGCAGCAGTTTCGATCGTTCTTCGCGTTCGATCCCTTAAGGCGCGCAGTCCTCCTGATCGGTGGAGAAAAGTCGGGCGATCCTCAGTTCTATCGCGTGATGATTGCGCGAGCTGAGCAACGATACGAATCACATCTCAGGGAACTGCATCTCAGGGAACTGCATCTCAAGGAATCGCATCTCAAGGAATCGCATCTCAAGGAATCGCATCTCAAGGAATCGCATCTCAAGGAATCGCATCAGGACGACCAATCAAAGAAGGCGGATTAGGAATCATCCATGCAACAACGATCTACACCACACACGACCACCTCCGGTGTCCGGCCGTTCAGCGAGCTTGTCGCGGACTTC
>JBIIYI010000503.1:0-2552 GCA_044346895.1 Phycisphaerales bacterium | reverse complement strand
AGCGAGATCGGCGATCGCGGAGATGCTGTGGCTCAGGCTCGTGAAGGAACTCATGAAGGAACTCATGAAGGAACTGATGCAGGAGAGGGAACGCTTCCGTGCGGCTTGCTCCCCGACGGGAGCGGCGACCTGTGAAAACCTTCACGAAGTCGCACCGCGAGTCTCGGCAACCGCGCGGAAACTCCCGCGTGTCGCCATCCGTTTGTCGTCGGCACCACTACTTGCTCGCCGACCCGCTGGCTGCCGGAGGAGCGGGACGCGCCGCCGACTGCATCGCCCGCATCAAGGTCACGATGTCCGCGACGAGGATGAGGAGATACCCCACGAGCGCCCCGAGCATCAATGGCCGGGGCTCCGCGAGGAGGAGAAAGTATAACGAGACCGCCAAAGTGGGTGTGAGCACGAAGCGAACGAGCGTCGAGGCGAGGTACGCGTTCGCAACACCCTTCCCGGGAGTGAGGAGCGCCCCGAGCACGGTGCCTCCGAGGTGGGCGAGGGTGGCGGCGCACAGTCCGAGAATGACCCCCTTGTAGGTGCCTTCGGGGAACTTCCAACCCTGATGCACCACCGCCCAAAGGACGACGAGCGCGGCTCCAGTCCCGAGATTGACCGCGAGGAGCGAGCCGATGGGGTAGGCGGGCGTCGGCTGCGGCGCGGCGGGAGCCGTTCGGGGTTCGGAGGGCGCGTCGGTCACGGGGTTTCCTTCGTTGCGGTCGCGTGGGTGTTTTCGATGCGGTCGCGGGGATGTACTCGCTGGCTCTGCTGAGAGGCGGGGCGGCTGGGGCCGGCATCGGCCACAAGCCCGTAGACAGCCCGAGGGCTTCGCTCCTACGCCGCTCCGCCACTCTCTCGACGACGGTCACGTTCGGAGCCGGTTCCGGGGGAACGGCCCGCTTCCGAGGGATTGTCCTGGCGCGGGCCGGGGTGCATCTCATCTCCCTCAACGGTGGAGGGAGCGCCCCCATCGCGCGCTTGACTGCCGGGAGGCAACCGGCGCGGGGGCTGCGTCTTCAACGCCAGCCGGAAGACGGAGACCATGGCGACGGCGATTCCCGCGAGCGAACCAACGACGATCCATCGATTCCGGGTTCCGAGGAGGTAGTCGAGCCCGTAGCCAAGCAGCACCCCTGCCGCGACCTCGCTCAGCATCTGCGAGCCGATCCCGAGCAGCGAGGCATCGACCGACGAGAAGAACGGCTTCCCGCGGATGCGCGAAGCCGGATCGGCGCGACCGCCCGGCCGGGCCGGGAGCGAGGCGGGAGCCTGCTCCCCCGTGGTCGCTCGAGGCGACTGCTCGGAGTCGGCGGAAGGTCGGCTTTCGTCGATCACCCCTCCACCGTACCATCTCGGCCCCATGGCGATCCGAGACGAAGAAGTCATCGACGTGACCCCCACCCGCCTCACCCGCGGCGAGGCGCTGTTCCTTCCCTCGATCTTCAAGGGGCTCGGGACCACCCTCCGCCACTGCTTCGAGAACATCGGCCGCGGCGGCTCGAACAAGAAGAACATCTGGGTGCTCCAGTACCCCGAGCAGAAGCGCGACGACCGCCCGGTCGAGGAAGGCGGCCAGTTCCGGCCCTACTTCCGCGGCGTGCATCGCCTCAACAAGGACGAGGACGGCCGCGTGCGCTGCGTCGCGTGCTTCATGTGCGCGACCGCTTGCCCGGCGAAGTGCATCCACATCGTCGCCGACGAGAGCCCGTGGGACGACCGCGAGAAGTACCCGAAGCAGTTCGACATCGACGAGCTGCGCTGCATCTACTGCGGCATGTGCGAGGAAGCCTGCCCGTGCGACGCGATCGAACTGACGCCGCACTACGAGGTGACGGGCCTCTCGCGGCAGGAGCTGATCTTCGACAAGACGAAGCTGCTCCAGGTGTACGACGAGACGGTCGGCGAGAAGCCCATGTGATCCGACGATGCATGTGATCCGACGATGCATGTGATCCGACGATGCATGTGATCCGACGGTGCATGTGATCCGACGGTGCATGTGATCCGACGGTGCCTGCGATCCGCGGGTGCCTGTGATCCGCGGGTGCCTGCGATCCGAGGGCGGATGCCGCTGGGGAAGCGCTGAAGACCGGCGCGGCCGGGCCGCGACGTCCCGCGATGCTTCCGACGCCGGTCGGCCACGACCCTTCGTTCACTCCGTTCGCTCAGGTCTCGTGGCGCCCGACGGACCCGAGATCCGTCGGCGTCACGTGGGCTCGACAGCTTCCGGCACCCAAGGGGCGCCAGGTGCCACGAGCCTCACGCACCCGACGAAGTCGGGCGCGCGGAGGTCGTGGTCCATCCCTGTCCGAGTTCCACCCGAGACGCCGAGCGCAGCGAGGCGGTCGACACACGCGACGACCACCGTCGTCTGATGCCAACCTCCATCCCCGCCGCCATCCCGCCCCATTGCGGAGTCTTCGGTGACTCCTTCGCGCCATCCTTCGGCGCGTCATTCGCCGCATCCTTCGCGGGATCCTTCGTTGCGTCCTTCTTCGGCTCGTTCTTCGCGTCCTGCTTCGCGTCCTTCGTGGGATCGTTCGTGGGATCCTTCGTGG
>JBIIYI010000502.1:0-2554 GCA_044346895.1 Phycisphaerales bacterium | reverse complement strand
TCGATCCGAACGGCGCCGTCGTGTTGACGCGCCAGGCGAACGCGACGTTCGGACTCTGCGTCGGGAAGGATGGCGCGCTCTTCGGCGCGCAGGCGAACCCCGGCGCGATCACGAGCATCGATCCGAAGTCGGGCGCGATCACCGTGCTCTGCGACAAGCGCGCCGCCGAAGTCGAGGGAACCGGGCGCTCGCTCGGCCGGCTCAACGACCTCGTCCTCGACGACGCCGGCGGCGCGTGGTTCACCGCGCCCGTCCTCGGACGGCGTCGCGCGGGCATGCCGCCGGACGCCGTCTACTACGCGCCGATCGCCGGCGGGGACGCGATCGAGGTCGTGCGCGACGACAAGGTGCGTGGACCGAACGGGATCGGCCTCTCGCCCGACGGGAAGACGCTCTACGTCGTGCCGTACCTCTCGATGGAGATCATGGCGTACCCCGTCGAGGGTCCCGGCAAGGTGGGCGCCGGACGCGTCTTCTACGAGGTCCCCGGCGGCACGCGCGAGTCGATCGGCGGTGACGGCTGCACCGTCGATGCGAAGGGCAACCTCTACGTGGCGATTCCGCCGCGCGCCGCGATCTTCGTGCTCTCGCCCGAAGGCAAGCCGCTCGGACAGATCCGCTTCCCCGAGCGCGTCTCGAACTGCGCGCTCGGCGGGAAGGACGGCCGCACGCTCTACGTGACCGCCACCGCGGGCGTGTACGCGATCGACGTCGAGAACCCGCGGGCGCGGTGAGCGTGCGGGCGGATCGCCCGAGGCGCCGCCGCGCGGTTCACGCCAGCAGACCCCGCACGACCTTCGCGTCGCCCTGCACGCCCGTGAGACGGTGGTTGAGCCCCGCGTGCATGTAGCCGAGGCGAAGGTGATCGAGTCCGAGCAGGTGGAGGATCGTCGCCTGCAGGTCCTTCACGCGCACGGGGTCGCGCGCGATCCGGTAGCCGAGTTCGTCGGTCTCGCCGTACACCGTGCCGCCCTTCACGCCGCCGCCGGCCATCCACATCGTGAACGCGTGCGGATGGTGGTCGCGGCCGAGGAAGTTCTTGTTTCCATCGCGGAACTCCGCGACGGGCGTGCGACCGAACTCGCCGCCCCAGACGATGAGCGTCTCGTCGAGAAGGCCGCGACGCCGCAGGTCGCGGACGAGCGCAGCGACCGGCCGGTCCATCTCGCGGCACTTCTTCGGGAGCTGCGTGAGGAGATCGTCGCTCGGATTGGTGCCGTGGCCGTCCCAGCCCCAGTCGTAGAGCTGCACGAAGCGCACGCCGCGCTCGACGAGGCGACGCGCGAGCAGGCACGAGTTGGCGAGGCTCGGATTCCCCGGCGACGCGCCGTACTCCTCGAGCGTCGCCTTCGACTCGCGCGTGAGGTCCATCGCCTCCGGCACCGCCATCTGCATCCGGTACGCGAGTTCGTACTGCGCGATGCGCGCCTCGGTCTCGCGATCGCCGTGCCGCTCGAACCCGAGGCGCCCGAGCGCCGCGATCGCGTCGATCGTGGCGCGGCGCGTCTCGCGCAGCATGCCCTCGGGGTCCTTCACGTAGAGCACCGGATCGCCCGACGCGCGGCACTGGACGCCCTGGTAGACACTCGGGAGGAATCCGCTGCCCCACACGCTCTTCCCGGCATCGGGCGTCTTGTCGCCCGAGACGAGCACCACGAACGCCGGCAGGTCGCGCGACTCGCTCCCGAGTCCGTAGCCGATCCACGAGCCGAAGCTCGCGGCGCCGAAGCGCGATTCTCCGGTGTGGAGGAGGAGCTGCGCGGGCGCGTGGTTGAACTGGTCGGTCGTCATGGTGTTGACGACGCAGACCTCGTCCTCGATCGTGCGGAACTGCGGCAGGAGGTCGCTCGTCCAGAGTCCCGCGCGGCCTGCGCGCGCGAACTTGTGCTGCGGCGCGAGCAGCGTGGGATGCCCCTTGATGAACGCGAACTTCTCGCCCTTCAGGTACTCGTCCGGACACGGGGTGCCGTGGAACTCGGCGAGCTTCGGCTTGTAGTCGAGCAGCTCGAGCTGGCTCGGCGAACCGGCGAGATGGATGTAGATGACGCTCTTCGCGCGCGCGGCGAAGTGCGGCGCGCGCGGCGCGAGCGGGTCGTCGGGAGCGCCCGCCGCGCCAGCCGCACCCGCGGCACTTCCGCCGGCGGCCGACGATGTCGACGACGTCGCTCCCGACGCGCGCGCCTCGCGCGCGAGGAGTTCGGACAGCGCGATGCCGCCGAGGCTGAACGCGGCGGCGCCGCCCGCGAGATTTCCGAGGAACGTGCGTCGCGTCGCCTGCGCCACCTCCGCCGCGGCGCGCGCGGCGGGATCGTTCGTCTCGCGGAGATGGAGTTCGTCGGGCGTCATGAGCGTGTGAGGAAGTCGTCCGCGTTGAGGATCGCGTTGGCGGCGGCGACGAGTGCGGCATCGCGCGCGAGGTCGGTCGAGCCTTCCGCCGCGCGGCCCGCGAGCGTGCGCGCGAGCTCGGAGCGCTCGGCGTAGCGCGCGCGCTCGCGCGCGACGAGTTCGACGAGCCGGGCCACCTCGGCCTCGTGCGCCGCGCGTCCGAAGGCGC
>JBIIYI010000089.1:0-9303 GCA_044346895.1 Phycisphaerales bacterium | reverse complement strand
GCGCTCGTTGCCCTCGACGATGCGCGGGCCTGACGAAGGGTCGGCCGCCCACGCGGTCGTGCCGTCGAAGCCCTGGCGCGCCAGGCCGAAGCCGGGAAGATCCATCGACGTCGACATGAGGTTCGGAGCCACGCTCTTCGTGGTCAGCGTGCCCTTCATGTTCGCGGCGGGGATCTCCATCGTGCCCTTCATCTCGATCGACTTCACCTTCGACCAGGCTTCCCTGCCGCCGAGCGCGGCGGCCGCCTTCGCGATCACGTCGCTCGCCTTCGGAAGCGCAGCCGCCTTCGCGGGCGCATCGGCCGTCGTTTCGGCGGGCTTCGCGGGCGCCGCGTCCTGCACGGCGTGCGCGAGCGACGCGCCGAAGGGCAGGCAGATCGCAAGCGCGATCGCGGAGGTGCGGAGCGGGGAGGAACGGTCGATGCGGGTGATCTGCATGGGTGCGTTGCTCATGTCGTGGCGTCGAGGTGTGAAGTGGTCTGATGAAGTGGTCTGATGAGGTGGTCTGTCGGCGCGGATTCGCGAGAAGGACTCGTGGGGTCGTGTTGGATTCGGGGGTTCACGCGCGGCGTTCGGCGCCGCACTCGATTCAGGGCTGCGCCGGCGGGGGTGCGGAGGTCGGCACGGTGACGGCCTCGACCGGCGAGGAGCCTGCCTTCGCCGCGCGCGAGGCGATCGTGCGCTCGCCGATCCAGCGCTTGGCCGCGTCGAGCGCGGCGTCGTTCCCGTCGAGAAGCGCGGCGCGCGAGGGCACCGCGGTTTCGTCTGGAATCACGCCGCGGCCCTCGAGGCGCGTGCCCTTGCCGGTCACGAAGTCCGCGACCGCGTGCATGAGCACGTCGCCGTTCGGGAGTTCGATCGCCTGTGCGGGGAGCGCCATGCCGGCGCTCGTCTCGCCGAAGACGCGCGCGCGGCCGAGATCCTGCAGTCCGCCCGCGAACACCTCGCTGGTGCTCGCCGAGCGCGCGTCGACGAGGATCGCGAGCGGCCGCGCGTACGGACGGACACGCTTGCCGGCGGTCGACACCTTGCGCGGCAGCGCGTTGAACTGGAGCGTGTTGTCGCGGCCGATCATCGATCCGAGGCTCGCGGGTTCGGCGAGGAAGTGGCCCGCGACGCCGGTCGACATGACGCCGAGGCCGCCCGGATTTCCGCGCAGGTCGATCACGATGCCGTCGCAGGAGCGCAGGCCGTCGACGGCCTCGTCGATCGCGCGCGAAGCGCCGGTGAGCCAGATGTTGAAGGAGATCACGCCCACGCGGATGGGCTTCCCAGAAGCCGGAATCTCGACGATGCGCGAGTCGACCTCGATCGGAAGCGCGGGGAGGTTGCCGAACTCCGGCGCGCCGTAGGGAGCGGGCAGGAACGCGACGTCGATCGTTCGTTCGCCCTCGGGGGTTCCGAAGGTGACGGGGAGGCTCGCGCCGGCCGGCGCGCGGAACGCGGCCTCGCCGGCGATCGCGAGCTCGGTGCGCAGCTGCCGCGCATGCGGAGAATCGGGCGAGGACTGCTCCTCGCGTGCGAGTGCGGCGCGCATCGTCGCGAGCTGGTCGGCGATGCGGTGCGAACCGACCGCGACGACCGTCCAGCCCGGTCGCACGCCCGCAGCCGCGGCCGGCGAGGATTCCTTCACCCGCAGCACCGTGGCCTCGCCCTCGACCAGGGCGATGTCGAGGCCGGAGACGCCCGGGCCGGCGCTCGAAGGCGCGGGGGAGGCGCCGTCGTCGCCGGACGGCGCGGCCGTCGACGCGTCATCCTCAGGTGCGCGCACCTGCTCGCGCGGCGAATCGATGACGGGAGATTCCTCGGCGACGTCGCCCGGGATGATCGTGAAGTGGCTCTGTCCGAGCCGACCGAGCATGTCGAGCAGCACCGCGCGGAGTTCGTCCTGCGTCGAGATGGCGACGGCCTTCGGACGCAGTTCCTCGCGGATCGCAATCCAGTCGACGCCGTTCAGTTCCTTGTCGAAGTGGTTGTCGCGGACGGTCGTCCAGACCATGTCGAAGGTCTCGACGGGGCGGACGGCGCGCTCGGAAGCGTTCGCGCGCGTGGCGACAGGCGTGGCGGAGTCCGCCGAGGCGGCGCCTTCCGTTGCGCCCGAAGCGATCGAGGCGGACGGCATCGAGGCGCTCGAGCCATCGGAGCCGGTCGAGGTTGGCCTCGAAGCGCACGCCGCGAGCGTGGCGCACGCGGCGATGAGCGCGGGGAGGCGGAGGAGGAGCGGGAACGCTGGGCGATCGGAGTGGGACGGCATGTCTGCTCGGTGGTGCGTGGATGAAACTCGAGGCAACTCGGCTCGGGTCGGTCGGGTCGCGCGGACGCCCGGTTCCAGCGGGGGCGGATCGTACGCGAGCGGCTTTCGACGCGAGCCGACGCTTCGGCATTCCGTCATTCCGTGGCGCCCGGTCGACACGTCACTTCCCGATCGATCGCGGGCGGCGGAGGGTTTGACACGGGGTGGGTCCGCGCCGGGCGCGCGCGTCGGAGGCTGAGGTCGGTTCCGGGGCCGGGTTCGTGGCCGGGATCGGGGCCGGTTCGAGATCGATTCGGGGGTTGGGAATGGGATCGACGCGGAGCCGGCCGGACGCCCTCGCGGCGCAGGAATCGAGGCGGCCCTTCATTCATCCGTTCATCCGGATGAATGGTTGAAGAAGTGAGGGGACGCGCATATCTTCCCTTCCCGATGCATCGCTCGCTCCTGAAGGCACTTGAGTCCGGCACCCTCGTCTTCGACGGGGGCATGGGTACCCAGATCCACGCCTGTGCGGATTGCCGCCCGAGCGACTACCTCGGACGCGACAACTGCACCGACATCCTCGTCCGGAGCCGGCCCGACATCATCCAGCGGATCCACGAGAACTACTTCGCCGCGGGCGCGGACGTGGTCGAGACCGACACCTTCGGCGCGAACATCCTCGTCGGCCGCGAGTTCGACGAGGAGCTCGCCTCGTGGACCTTCGACCTGAACAGGCGTGCGGCCGAGGTCGCGCGCGCGGCGGCCGCGAAGTTCGAGACGCCCGACCGGCCGCGCTTCGCGATCGGCTCGATGGGCCCCGGCACGAAGCTCGTCTCGCTCGGACAGGTCACGTGGGAGGAGATGCACGCGAGCTACCTCGAGCAGGCGCGCGGCCTGATCGCGGGCGGCATCGACGGCTTCATGATCGAGACGTCGCAGGATCTCCTCCAGCAGAAGATCGCGATCAACGCCTGCATCGACGCGCTGAAGGAGGCGGGCCTGACGCCCGACGACCGCGCGATCTTCTCGAGCGTGACGATCGAGACGACGGGCACGATGCTCCTCGGGAGCGACATCGCGGCGGTCGTCAACGCGCTCAAGCCGTTCCCGATCCACTCGCTCGGCCTGAACTGCGCGACGGGCCCCGTCGAGATGGCGGAGCACGTCGCGTACATCGCGAGGAACTGGGATCGCGCGATCAGCGTGCTGCCGAACGCGGGGCTTCCGATCCTCGTCGACGGACGCACCGAGTACC
Organism: Phycisphaerales bacterium; assembly: GCA_044346895.1. Classification (GTDB taxonomy): domain Bacteria; phylum Planctomycetota; class Phycisphaerae; order Phycisphaerales; family SM1A02; genus QWPT01. Next base: position 5,812 of record JBIIYI010000089.1, on the reverse strand, counting down.
CGCTCGGCGCGAAGCCCTTCCGCGAGGCGATGCAGCGATTCCTCGAGGAACACAAGGTGAACTCGGTCGGCGGCTGCTGCGGCACCACGCCCGACCACATCCGCGAGCTGCGCGCGCTGGTCGACGGGATGGGCATCGCGCGCAGGCCGCAGCGGCGCGCGATCGTGCCGCAGGCGCCGGGCTGCTCGAGCCTCTACGGATTCGTCGAGTTCGCGCAGGAGAACTCGTTCCTCATCGTCGCCGAGCGCACGAACGCGAACGGCTCGCGCAAGTTCAAGCGCCTGCTCGACGAGAGCGACTTCGATGGGCTCGTGTCGATGGCGCGCGAGGAGATCAAGGACGGCGGTCAGGTGCTCGACGTGTGCGTCGACTTCGTCGGCCGCAATGGTCCGAGGGACATGGCCGAGGTCGCGTCGCGCTACGTGCGCCAGGTGAATGCGCCCATCATGTTCGACTCGACCGATCCTGCGGTCATCGAAGAAGGTCTCAAGCGTCACGGCGGCAAGGCCATCGTGAACTCGATCAATCTCGAAGATGGCGAGGAGCGACTCAACAGGATTTGTCCGTTGTTGAAGAAGTACGGCGCCGCGTGCGTCGCGCTGACGATCGACGAGGACCAGCAGGCGGGCATGGCGAAGACCTGCGCGCGAAAGCTCGAGATCGCCGCGCGCATCCACGACCTCTACACGCGGAAGTGGGGGCTGCCCGAGGAGGACATCCTCTTCGATCCGCTCACCTTCACCATCGCGACCGGAAACGACGACGACCGCCGCCTCGGCCTCGAGACGCTCGACGGCATCGCGGCGATCTCAAAGCGCTTCCCGAAGTGCGGCATCATCCTCGGCCTCTCGAACATCTCGTTCGGCCTCAAGCCGTCGGCGCGCGCCGTGCTGAACAGCGTCTTCCTGCAGCACGCGCGCGAACGCGGCCTGACCGCCGCGATCGTGCACGCGTCGAAGATCATGCCGCGGAACCGCATCGCGCCCGAGCACTGGGAGGCCGCGGAGTGGCTCATCTTCGACCGGCGCGGCGCGGCGCGGCCCGACGGAAAACCCGACAACTTCGATCCGCTCCTCCACTTCATCGGGCTCTTCCCCGATGGCGCGGAAGAGGCGGTTGCGAAGAAGACGCTGGCCGACCTGCCCATCGAGGAGCGTCTCGCGCAGCACATCATCGACGGCGAGGACCGCGACCTCGAGAAGAGCCTCGTCGAGGCGATGGAGAAGCATCCGCCGCTCGCGATCATCAACGACCACCTGCTCGGCGGCATGAAGACCGTCGGCGAACTCTTCGGCTCGGGGCAGATGCAACTGCCGTTCGTGCTGCAGTCGGCGGCCGTGATGAAGAAGGCCGTGTCGTTCCTCGAGCCGCACATGCCGAAGGCGGAGGCCGGCGCCGGCAAGAAGGCGAAGATCGTGCTCGCGACCGTCGCGGGGGACGTCCACGACATCGGCAAGAACCTCGTCGACATCATCCTCTCGAACAACGGCTTCGAGATCCACAACATCGGCATCAAGCAGCCGCTGCAGGCGATCCTCGACGCCTGGCGCAGGACGGGCGCCGACGCGATCGGCATGAGCGGACTGCTCGTGAAGTCGGTGGCGATCATGGAGGAGAACCTGCACGAGATGAACCGCCTCGGCGTGGACGTGCCCGTCATCCTCGGCGGCGCGGCGCTCACGCGCCACTACGCCGAGAGCCATCTGCGCGCGATCTACAAGGGGCCGCTCTACTACGGGCGCGATGCATTCGAGGGCCTCTCGGTGTGCGACGCGCTCGCGTCGAAATCGCTCGCGACGATCGACGCCGAGATCGACGCGCGCCTCGCGAAGCGCGAGGAGGTCGACTCGAAGGTCGCCCGCGCGCGCGCCGCGGAGCCGAAGGTCGAAGTCGCGGCGCGTTCGTCGGTGTCGACGACGACTCCCGTGCCGAAGGCTCCCTTCCTCGGCGATCGCCTCGTCGAGGACATCCCGCTCGAGCAGGTGTATCCCTACATCAATCTCGTGGCGCTCTTCCGCGGCCAGTGGGGCTTCAAGAAGGGCGACATGGGCGAGGCCGAGTACGAGCGCTTCATCGAGGAGAAGGCGCGCCCGGTCTTCGACCGGCTCTGCCGGCAGTGCAAGGAGGAGAAGATCCTCCGCCCGCAGGTCGTCTACGGCTACTACCCGGTCGCGAGCGAGGGCGACGATCTCGTCGTCTTCGATCCGAAGGATCTCGCCGCCGGAACCGAGCGCGAGATCGAGCGCTTCCGCTTCCCGCGGCAGCTCGGCCGCGAGCGGCTGTGCATCAGCGACTTCTTCCGGCCGCGCGGGTCGGGCGAGAAGGACGTGCTCGGCCTCCAGTGCGTGACGGTCGGCACCGAGGCGAGCCATCGCGCGAAGCAGCTCTTCGAGCGGAACGACTACACCGAGTACCTCTACCTGCACGGATTCGGCGTCGAGTGCGCCGAGGCGCTCGCCGAGATGTGGCACAAGCGGATGCGCGCCGAACTCGGCATCGGCAACGACGACAGCCCCGAGATCCGGAAGCTGTTCACGCAGCAGTACCGCGGTTCGCGCTACAGCTTCGGCTATCCCGCGTGCCCCGACATGAGCGACCAGGAGAAGCTCTTCCGGCTGATCCGCCCCGAGCGGATCGGATGCGTGCTCACGGAGAACTGGCAGATCGTGCCGGAGCAGTCGACGAGCGCGATCGTCGTGCACCACCCCGAGGCGAAGTACTTCGCGGTCGAGAGCGCCGCGCGGGTGCAGGGATAGCGGAAGAACGAAGGCCACATGGGAGATGTCGAGGCATCCGGGATCCACGCGCCGGGCGCGACGCGCACGGCGCTCGCCTACGCGGCCGTCTACCTCATCTGGGGCTCGACGTACCTCGCGATCAAGCTCGTGTCGCAGCACGGCGCGTTCGTGATGGCGGGGACGCGCTTCCTCACCGCGGGGACGCTCCTCCTCGGATTCGCGTGGTGGCGCGGCGAGTGCCGGCGCAGCGACTTCTCCGGACGATCGTGGCGCAACGCGGCGGTCGTCGGGACGTGCCTGATGCTCCTCGGAAACGGCGGCGTCGCGATCGCGACGAAGACCGTCGACTCCGGTCTCGTGGCGCTGATGACCGCGGTCACGCCGCTCTGGCTCGTGGGACTCGATTCGATGATGCACCGGACGCACCAGCGGCCGGGTGCGGTCGTCTGGCTGGGCATCGCCATGGGGATCGCGGGCGTCGTCGTCCTCAAGTTCGGCGACTTCGGCGGAGCGGCCGCGGTCTCGACCGTCGGCGTGCTCGTCATGCTGGTCGCGACCCTCGGATGGGCGATGGGCAGCGTCTGGTCGAAACGTCCGGGCGGCGCGCACTCGCCGCTGGTCGCGACGGCGATGCAGATGCTCGCGGGCGGCGCCGTGCTGGTCGCCGCGAGTTTCGCGAAGGAAGGGATCTCGCACGACGAGTGGACGCTGCTCGAGGCCTCGCCGCCCGATCTCTCCACCTGGCTCTGGTGGGGCTACCTCGTCGTCTTCGGCTCGCTCTGCGGCTTCACCGCGTACATCTGGCTCCTGCGGAACCAGCCCGCGGCGCGCGTCGCGACGTACGCCTACGTGAATCCGCTCGTCGCGATCGCCCTCGGGTGGCTGCTGCTGTCGGAGCCCGTCGGGCTGCGCACCTTCGTGGCCGCCGGCCTCATGCTCGGCGGCGTGGCGGTGATCCAGCTCGCGAAGGCGCGCAGGACGATCTTCACCCGGGCGCCGATCGCGGCCGAGTGAGGCGTGCCTGCGGCAAGCGGGGAGACGGGCCCATCCGGCGACCGACGATGTTGGCGATTCCCGGCCTCGCGATTGTGCGCGCGCCCTCCCCGCGGTAGCGTGCGCGCATGCTGACTCGTCGAGACATGATCCGGACCGCCGCGGCCACCGCCGTCGGCGGTGTGGCCGCATCCGCGCTCCTCGGAAACGCCGCGCTCGGCGCGTCGCCGATCGCGTTCTCTCCGTCCGGTGCGCTGCCCGATCCGCGCGCGCGGCGGCCCTTCGGCGGAAAGCTCGGCAAGCTCCAGCTCCTGCAGGTCGGAGTCGGCGGATCGATCGCGCCCGCGGATCGCAACGAGTTGAAGAACCACCCCGACGTCGTCTTCACGGGCCTCTGCGACGTCGATTCCGACGCGCTCGCGTCGGTTGCGAAGGAGCACCCCGAAGCGTTCACCTGTCGCGATTTCCGCGAAGCATTCGACAAGCACGGCGACAAGTTCGACGCGGTCGTCGTCTGCACGCCCGACCACAACCACGCGCTCATCGACCTCTGGGCTCTGCGCGCGAACAAGCACGTCTACGGCCAGAAGCCACTCGTGCAGCAGCTCTCGGAAGTCGTCGCGATCGAGCAGGCCATCGCCGCGCGGCCGAAGCTGGTCACGCAGACGGGTAATCAGCGCATGGGTCCTGAACCGCGCCAGTACGCGGTCGACATCATGAAGAGCGGGTTGCTCGGGAAAGCGATCGAGGCGCACGTGTGGATCGGCGGCCCGGGTGCCGGAACCGACGGGTACTTCTGGTACGGCGGACTCAAGGATCCGATCACGCCGCCCGCGAACATCGATTGGCCGCTGTGGCTTGGTGCTGCGGTTGATGCACCATGTCGACCGGGCCTGATCGGCCTGCAGTGGCGCTCGTCGTGGGATTACGGCACCGGCCAGCTCGGCGACTGGTGCACGCACCTCCTCGACATCCTCACCTTCGCGTACGACCTGCCGTCGCCGAAGTCGGTGCTCGCGAACACGCTCGACCCGAGCGACTTCTACCACGCGCGCGGCGTGCGATCGACGCTTGTCTACGACGTGTCGAAGCAGCCGAACCGCGAGCGCTTCGCCCGCGATCGATTCGTCGTGCACTACGCCGACCAGGCGCAGGCGCCGTCGCGCGCCGAACTCGGCCTGCCGCCCGGGAAGTTCGGCGGAATCGGGACGCTCGTCGTCTGCGAGGGCGGCGTCATCTGCTGCGGCGCGGAAGGACCGGTCGAGGTCTGGATCGACGGAAAGCCGGTCGACTTCAAGACGCTTCCCGGTCTCGGCAAGGTCACGGCGCGCAACCACTGGCACGCGTGGGTCGATGCGATCGTCGGCGGGCCGAACCGCAAGACCGACGGCTTCGTGCAGTCGCCGTTCGCGGCGACGGCGAAGATGGCCGAGGCGGGGCTTCTCTGCTCGCGCGCGGCGCGATTCCCGCAGCAGGAGCTCGGCTGGGACAAGTCGCGGCTCGTCTTCACGAAGCCTGATGGTTCGACCCACGAAGAGGCGACGAAGACCTGCGTCACGCGCGAGTATCGCAAGGGCTTCGAACTGCCGACGTTTGGCTCATGAGGACGGTTGGCTCATGAGGATGGTTGGCTCATGAAGATCGTGATTCCCGGAGGCAGTGGTCAGATCGGAGCCGTGCTCGCGCGTGCATTCCGCGCGCGCGGCCACGAAGTCATCGTGCTTTCGCGCGGCGGATCGTGCCTCGCCCGTGATGTCCGAATCGTGCCGTGGGATGGCCGGACGCTCGGTGCGTGGGCGCGCGAGATCGATGGTGCCGATCTCGTGCTGAACCTCGCGGGCCGCACCGTCAACTGCCGCTACAGCGAGAAGAACCTGCGCGAGATGATGGATTCACGCGTCGATTCGACGCGGGTCGTCGGCGAGGCGATTTCGCAGGCCGCGCGTCCGCCTCGGGTGTGGCTCCAGTCGAGCACCGCCACGATCTACGCGCATCGTTTCGACGCGGCGAACGACGAGCGAACGGGCATCATCGGCGGCCGCGAGGAGGGTGTACCGCCGCACTGGGTGCGCAGCGTCGAG
>JBIIYI010000500.1:0-2569 GCA_044346895.1 Phycisphaerales bacterium | reverse complement strand
CAACTTGCTCGCTTTGGCGTGAATCGCGCCGAAGTGAGCCGCCGCAGCTGGAATCGCGCGTACTGCGGCGCAGAGCAGACGTCGCCATCACCACAGGTGATGCCACACGCGACGTCCGATGCAGCCTTGCATCATCCGCTCACGCCGCGCCGCGCCGCGCTTCGCTCCGCGCTCGTCGCAATCCCCACCGCGCTCCCCGCTCGGGATGACGCCTCGCACCGACCGCACCCCCATCGCAGTGCGCGCCCCCGCAAAACCGCCGCTGTCAACTGTTTTGCGCGATTTTCGAACCCCCCCTTCCGACGGTCGTAACCAACCCTGCCAAGCACGCGCCGCTCCGTCCGCCCGACGGAGGTCCGGAACTGCGGGCGAGGCACCATCAGGTGATTCGGGATCCGACGTCGCACGGGGTGCGTGCGACTTCCCGTGGAACCACCGAGAAACGGAAGGACACCATGCAGTATCGATCCTCATCGTCCGGGTTGTCTCACGCCTCCGAGCGGACCGCGCAGCGCGCGAACCGCCGCCGACTCCATCCGCTGGCAACGCGCGCGGCGACCCTCGCGGCCACCGCGCTCCTGCTCGCCGCATTCAGTCCGGCGACCGCCGGCGTCGCGCAGGCTGCGCCAACGACCTCCACCTCCGACGCGCGCGGCGAGAGCGCGAAGGGCGAGGCTCGCAACCTCTCCCGCGCCTTCCGCAGCGCCGCGAAGAACCTCGCGCCGAGCGTCGTCACGATCAACACCGTCTCCGCTGCGAAGCCCGCGGCAGGCCCGTCGATGGGCGCGCTGCCGCCCGGATTCCAGCTTCCGCCGAACATGCTGGGACCGAATCAGGGTCCGATGCAGGGTCCGATGCAGGGTCCCTCGCGCGGCACCGGCACCGGCGCCGTGATCTCGGCCGATGGATACATCGTCACCGCCAACCACGTCGTCGCCGATGCGGACGAGATCGAGATCGTCTTCAGCGACGGCCGCACCGAGAAGGCCGAGATCGTCGGCCTCGATCCGGGCACCGACATCGCCGTGCTGAGGACGGGCGCCACGGGCCTCGTCCCCGCGAACTTCGGCAGCAGCGACGAACTCGAGATCGGCGACTGGGTGGTCGCGATCGGCGCGCCGTTCGGTCTCGAACAGACCGTGACCGCCGGCATCGTCAGCGCGAAGAGCCGCAGCGACGTCGGCCTCGCCACCTTCGAGAACTACATCCAGACCGATGCTGCGATCAACCCGGGCAACTCGGGCGGGCCGCTCGCGAACCTCGACGGCGAGATCATCGGCATCAACAGCTGCATCTCGTCGAGGGGCGGCGGCAACGACGGCATCGGCTTCGCGGTTCCGGCCTCGGTCGCGAAGCGCGTGGTCGAGTCGATCATCGCCGACGGCCGCGTGGAGCGCGGATGGCTCGGGGTCGCCGTGCAGCCCGCCGACGACGAGATGGCCGCAAGCCTCGGCGCCGACGGCGCGATCGGCGTCGTCGTGAACCAGGTCGTCCCCGGTTCGCCGGCGCAGGATGCCGGGCTCGAGCCCGGCGACCTCATCACCGAGATCGACGGCGCGAAGATCCGCACGCCGGGCGAGCTCATCGCCACCATCGGCCAGCGCTCGCCGGGGAGCGAACTCGCGATCACCGCGTTCCGCTCGGGCGAACGCGAACGCTTCAGCGCGACGCTCGGCGAACGCGCCGAGGACGGACCGCGCAAGGCGAAGGCCCCCGGCGCCAAGCCGGCGGCGAGCGCGCTCGAGCGCATGGGTCTCACCCTGACCGAAATCTCGGCCGCGGACGCGGCAGGCATGGGCATCACGGCGGAGGAAGGCGCGCTCGCGGTCGAGCGCGTCGAGGAAGAGGGTCCTGCATCCGCCGCAGGAATCGAGCCGGGCGACGTCATCCGCCGCATCGGCTCGCGCGACACCCGCACGCTCGACGAGGCAACCGCCGCCCTGGACGCCATGAGAGAGGGTGCGTCCGTCCCGGTGCTCGTCGAGCGTGACGGGCGCGCGCGGTTCGTGCTCGTCAAGCCTGCGAGCGACCGCGCACCGACGGAGGCGCCCCGCCGCCGCTGACCGCGGCGAATCACACGAAACCAATCTCCGCGTGCTGCGTTGGCACGCGGGCCTCGGCGCGGTGCCCCCCACGCATCGAGGTACGGACCGCCCCGGCATCCTTCCGTGCCGGGGCGGTCCACTTGCGCAACCATCCCGCGCGCGGTGCGAACGACTACCCTCTCCCTTCCGGCCGACTCACCCGGCGGCGGACTTCAGACGTGTTCCCAGAGACTTTCCCGTGCAGCCAGCGCGTCCCACACAAGCCCCCGCAGAGCGTCTCGACTCCGAAGTGAGGCTCGCGTTCCCGCATCGCGTGCGGTTCACGTCGGGTGCGCTCGATCCCGCGAATCCGACGCTCCGCGAGGCATTCGCCGAAGACGCCTCGATCGCGGCCCGCCGCGCGATCGCATTCATCGACGACGGGCTCGGGCGCGCGACCGAAAGCGAGATCGCGATCGAACTGCGCGCGGCGTTCGACGCGGGCGCGGGCGCGCTGCCCGAACTCGTCGAGGTCGTCTTCGTGC
>JBIIYI010000501.1:0-2569 GCA_044346895.1 Phycisphaerales bacterium | reverse complement strand
GCTCGCTCGCGTGCTCGCCGAGCACGACGCCGTCGAGCGCGACTTCGCACGGCCCGTCGATCGTCTCAACGACGAGCGCGCAGTGCGCGCCATCATCACGAGACGGCACGTCGATCACACGCGCGAACGTCCATGCCGTGCGACCGACCCACTCGCTGTCGAGTTCGGCGCGTTCGCCCTGCCACGCCTGCTCGATGCCCGCGCGCGCGAGCACGGAGTGCATCGACGCCGCGGCGTACGGAGGAACCTCGATCACCGCGTCGGAAACCAGCGGCGAACCCTCGCCGCCGGAAACGCGCACGGTCCAACCGTCCTGAGGCAGGGGAAGCCGGCGAAGATCGCGCATCGATCACTTCTCCGATGACGCGCGGCCCGCGACCGATCCGTCGTCGCGCGCGTCCGCGTGGTACTTCTCGAGGTGCGCGTACATGCGGCGGAGATCGCGGAACCCGCCGATCGTGAACCAGACGACGATCACGCAGCCCGTCGCGAGGACGAGCCACGTCCAGTACTGCCAGAACGCCATCCAGACCGGCTCGGGGATGCCGAAGAAGTACGCGTAGACCGTGCCCGCGACGAAGAGCGCCGTGAACGCGAGCGGCCAGAGCACGGTCACCGTCGTGATCCACGTGTCGCCGCGCGAGTACTCGCGGCTGAAGCCGATCTTCTGCATCCAGACCGGGAGATTCGACTGATACTCGCCGCGGAAGTCGCGCTCGCTCTCGGGCAGCAGCTCGCGGTACCTGCCGCGGTAGAGCATGCGGTCGAGGTCGAGCGGCGCACGCACGGTCGCCAGCGACACCGACACGTAGGCGACGATCGCGCTCGCCATCGCCGCGAAGGTGAGCACCTGCCCGGAGATCCACTTGCTCTCGTGGATCCGCGCGATCCACGCCGGCACGTTCTCCTCGCCGAACGCCGACTGGAACACCCAGTAGCTGTCCTTCGCGAGGATGCCGAAGGCGCTCACCGCGATGCCGACGCCCATCGCGCTCCACGCGCCCGCCGTCGTGCCGCCCGACCAGTAGAGCCCGCCGATGATGACGCTGCCCGCGCCTGCGACGAAGACCGCCGCCGTGAGCGCGCTCCACATGGCGACGTACTGATTCGGCTTGTAGTTGAGCCCGAACCAGAATGCGAAGATCGCGATCGCGAGCACAGCCCACTTCACGAGCCAGATGTGCGTATGCGTGCCGACGGGCGCGAAACCGAGCGCCTGCCGGATGGGAAGCACCACGTCCTGCACGAGGATCGTCGCCCATGAATGGAGGTAGGTGTCGTCGGTCGAGAGGTAGGCGCCGTACATCGCCGCGACGAACATGCCGAGGATTCCGGCCGGAAGGATGAGTCCGAGCGCGAGCGGCACGCGCGCCTCGGCCTGCGTCGCCTCCGTGGGAAGCGCCGCGATCGCCTCGTGGATCGGCGCGGCCTGCGCCGCGTAGTCGGGATGCGTGAGGAACACCTTCACGCACACCGGGATCACGAGCGCGACGAGCATGAGGACGCGCCATCGCCACCCCGAGAGCACCGTCGCCATCTTCGCCTCGTGCGGCGTGATCGCGGCGGCGTTGTAGCCCTGGTCGCCCTGCCACGCGCGCATCGTGTAGAAGAGGATGCACGCGCTGATCAGCCAGTAGAACGCGTTGAACTGCGATTCCTCGCCGATCCCGAGCGGGTCGACCATCGACTTCCCCGCGGGCTGCGCGAGCATCGTCTCGCCGATGTCGCCCCAGCCGAAGCGGGCGAGGAGGTAGAGGATGATCACGAGGAAGGTGATGTTGCAGAAGACGCCCTGCAGGAAGTCCGTCACCATCACCGCGATCTGTCCGCCGAGGAAGACGAAGAAGATCGCGGTCGAGAGGAGAAGCGCCATCAGGAACGGGAAGGTCTCGATCGTCGTGCCCGCGACGGCGAACGAGTCGGGAAGTCCGCAGATCCAGATGAAGAAGCGCGCGCTGACCGCGGGGAAGATCGCGTAGTTGAGGATTCCCGCGACGAAGGCTACGAATCCGCAGAAGACGCGGAACGACTTCGAGTAGCGGATCTCGAGGAACTGCGCGAGCGTGAGCGCACGGGTCTCGCGGAAGCGGTACGCGACCCATCCGGTGAGCGCGATCACGATCATGAGCGGGTTCTCGACGAGCCCCCACCAGATCGAGGTGAACCCGGTGTCGTAGTACTGCTGGAAGTACCAGACCAGCGTGATGATCCCGACCTGCGCCATGTTGTACGCGACGCAGACGAGGTAGCGGCCGGCGCAGCGGTTGGCCGCGAGGAATCCGGAGACGGAGTTCGAGTACTTCCTCGTGCGGAGCGCGAAGACGACGAGCGTCGCGAAGAGCGCCGCGGGGATCAGCCAGTCGATGAGCGTCATCCGCATCGACGCAGGATACAGCCCGGCCGCGGCGATCGCAGCGGGCGGGCATCGCGCAGCGGCGCAACGCCTCGCGCAGCGGCGCAACGCCTCGCGCAGCGGCGCAGGGCATCGCGTCACTCGACCCGCAGCGTCACGATCTCGAACGGCTGCATGCGGAGCATGGTCGCGGCGCCCGGCGAGTGCGCCAAGCCC
>JBIIYI010000499.1:0-2571 GCA_044346895.1 Phycisphaerales bacterium | reverse complement strand
CGGATGCGGTGGAGCTGCTGCGCGTCGAGGCCGGAGTCGCGGCCCGCGCATTCCCTGCGGGAAGCGACGAGGAACTCGGGCTTCGGCGAGAGCTCGCGACGATCCTCGCGCGCGACGCGTCCGACCCCGCGGCGCGCAACGCCGCGCTCGGCGAGCGCATCGCGGTGGGGCGGCTTCTCGTCGCCCTCGAGCGGCCGATCGCGGCACGCGAAGTTCTCTCCGAAGCGCTCCGCGCCGCGATGGACGACGAGACGCGCTTCCGCGAACGGCTCGAGGCGGCCACGTGGCTCGCCCGCGCCATCGACCTGCTCGGCGCGACGGAAGCCGCGCTCGCGCTCGTCGAGGAGCCGCGCATCCGCGAGGACGCGCGCATCCAGGGCGAGAAGACCGTGCTCGCGCGCGACCACGCGGCGCTCACCGAAGCGCTGCGCGCGAAGGCCGCCGCGCGCAAGGCCGCGGGGAAGTAGCGCGGAGTTCCGAAGCCGACATCGCCCCGCCGCAAGTCGCGAGCGCGATGCGTGAGCGGTCGCCGCCGCGGCGGCGACCTTCGACATCGACTACGCCAAAGCGAGCAAAAGCGGCGGTCGCGAGCCTATGTCATGCCCTTCGTTCATGAACCGAGGTCATGAACGAAGGTCATGAACCAAGGTCATGAACTATGGGTTCGCTCCGCCGCTCGTTGCGAGCGTTCAAACTCAGATCCCAGCGCGGGCGCCGCCGCGCTCGAGGAGCGCGGCCACGTGCTCCTTGTCCGCGAGCGTCGATGCGCGCACCTTCGCCACGATGTCGCGGTTCGCGAGGTCGCTCTTCATGTAGCGCCGCGCGAGATCCGCGATCTCCGCCGGCGAGCAGCCGTCGAAGAAGTCCATGCCCTCGCGGTACGCGATCGAGCTTGCGAGGCGATTCGCGATGATCCACGTCTGGTACGAGCCCGGCAGGCTCGACCAGACGCGCTCGCCCGCGAACTCGAAGAGCACCTTGGGGAGGTGATCGCGGATCATCTGCTTCGCGAGTTCGCGATCCTCGGCGGGCCACGATGGCACGCCCGCGGCGATCGCCGCGGCCGTCGTGTTGATCACCTTCGAGAGCTCGACCGAGATCTTCGGCAGCGACATCGACGGATGCGTCTTCGCCGCGCGCATGAGGAACTCGCCCTCGACGCGCGCGAGCTCGCGCAGGCGCTCGAGCACCTGCGCGACGTACGTGTCCTTGATCGAGAGGAACTCGTCGTCGGTCAGCACCATGCACGCGCTGATCTCGTAGCTCGAGCAGATCACGCCGCACTTGTTCGCCGACGAATCCTTGATGACCGTCGCGCCGCGCTTCGAGAGTTCCTCGCGCGCGCCCGGCGTGAGGAAGAGGTTCGCGCCCTCCGAGATCACCATCGAACTGGGCTTGCCGTCCGGCGTGAGGAAGTCCTGCCAGTTGCCCTCGTGGATCGTCGCGGGGCGTCCGCCGCCCGGCACGAACGCGTCGGTCGCGAGGCGGTTGTGCATCGTGTTGCGCAGCTGCGCGCCTTCCGGCTCGTCGACCGAAACGACGCGTCCCTTCGCCGACAGCTTCTTCCGGTCGAAGCTCGCGATCGGAAGCCCCTCGTTGAAGAGCCGCAGGAGTTCCGCGTGATCGAGACCCTCGGGATCCTCGCCCACGCCCGAGCCGTCGCCGACGCCGACGATGATCGCGTTCCTGCCGTAGTCGCGGTCGAGGATGCGCATCATGTTGCCCGCGACGTCGCCGTCCGGGCCGCCGGTGATCTTGATCGTGAACTTCTGCTTGCGCGGATCGATCCCGCGCGCGCGCAGCGCGATGTCGAGGAAGACGTTCACGCCTTCGCTCGTCACGCCGTACACCTTGTGGTTGATGCCGGCGCCCGGCTTCGAGCTCATGAACGCCGTCGGCATCGAGTAGCCGCGCACGCGGGCGCGGTCGACGATCCACACGATGTGCGCGGGCGTGATGTTCTCATCGGGCCCGAGGTAGATCAGTTCGTCCTTGCCGAGGCGGTCGACGACGGCCTTCCTCACCTCCGGGACCTGCACGATGAGGTCGAGGATCGAGTTGACGAACGCCTTCACGCAGCGGTCGACCGTCGCGCCCGGCTCGAGCAGGATCGCGGCCTTCGCACCGCCCTCGGGGATGTCCTTGTTCTTCAGCTGCTGCGCCCACGAGAGGCCGTACACCTCGTCGAAGAGCCGCTCGCTCTCGCGCGTGTGCTGCGCAGCGCTCGTCGTGCGGATGACGCGGAGGCCGCCGCGCGCGATGTCCTGGAAGCGGTTGTGGAAGCCGTCGAAGCCGCGTCCGTGCACGAAGAACGTGCCGTAGGGCTTCTCGGGCCGGTCGCCGTTCGCGAGATACGACGGATCGATGCGCAGGCAGAGCGCGAAGCGGTCGGGGAGGAAGTAGTTCGTGCGCAGCGTCGCGGCGACGCCCTCGAGCAGCTTCGAGAGCACCGTGCGGTGCATCTCGCTCGGCTGGCGCGCGATGTCGGCCTCGATCGCGGCGCGGCGCGACGCGAAGTCGGCGTCCGAAAGCGGGTTCGCCGGGTCGAACCGCGCGACGAGGAGCCGCACG
>JBIIYI010000498.1:0-2575 GCA_044346895.1 Phycisphaerales bacterium | reverse complement strand
GGGCGCGCCGGATCGGTTGCTTCGGATTCGACGCGCTGCGCGTGCATGCGCGGCGCTTACTTCGCGTCCTTGCCGGCCTTGATCTTGGCCTTGAGGTCCTTCCAGAACGCCTCGGCGTTGTCCTTCCTGATGACCTTCGCGGGGATGTTGATGACGCCGTTCGCCGGAACCATCGACATGTCGCCCTTCGTGAAGGCGTTGAGGACCTTGACGCTCTCGTAGCCGTAGCCGTACGGATCCTGGACGACCGTGCCGAGGACGAAGCCTTCCTTGATTCCCGCGATCACGTCCGCGCCTTCATCGAACGCGGCAAGCTGGACCTTGCCTTCCTTGCCCGTCTGGCGGATGACCTCGACCGCGAGCGTCGAGTTGTATTCGAACAGTCCGGTCATCAGCGCGAGGTCGGGATGCTTGATCATCACGTCCTCGATGTTCGCCTTCGCCTTCGCGCGGTCGAACGAATCGGTCCAGGTGCCGACGATCGTGTAGCCCGCCTCGGTGAACACCTTCGAGGGCTCGTCGTAGCGCGTCGGATCGGGCGTGCGGCCGAGGAGGCCGTCGATGAAGCCCTGGCGGCGGCGCTTCGCGTTGTCCTGCTCGAGGCGGCCGATGAAGATCGCGACCTTGCCGCCCTTGCAACCCTCGCGCGCGAGCTTGCCGCACATCAGGCCGGCGTCGTAGTTGTCCATGCCGATGTAGCAGAGGCGCGGCGCGTTCGGCGCGTCGGAGTCGTTCGTGATGAGAAGGCTCTTCTCGGCGACGAGGTTGAGCACCTCCGCCTGGTTCGTCGGATCGATCGGGCTGACGGAGATGCCGTCGATCCCCTTGATGACGAGGTCCTCGAGCATGCGCTTCTGGTCGCCGAGGCCGCCGCCCGGGAACTCGACGGTGACGTCGCAGTCGATGTCCTTCGCCTTGCCCGCGGCGATGGCGCCCGCCTTCGCGATCGTCCAGAAGTCGGCGACGCCGTTCGAGACGAACGCGACGTGCGGACGCTTCTTGGGCGCCGCCTTGTAGGCGGCCACGCGCTCCTTCTGCTTCGCGACGAGGTCGTTCGCGACGAGGTCGTTCGCGAGAGGTGCGGCGGCGAGCAGGCCGAGACCGAAGCTGGCGAAGGCGACGACCGAGATGAGCTTCTTCATGGTGCTTTCCTCATGCTGCGCGGCGCGGTCAACCGACCGTCATGCCGCCGTTGACGTGAATGTCCTGACCCGTGACGAAATCGGACGCCTCGCTCGCGAGGTAGACGACCGTGCCCGCGAGGTCCTTCGGGACGCCCCAGCGGCCCATCGGGATGAGCCGTCGATAGCCTTCCTTCTCGTGCTCGGGGTCGTTCGCGTGGCGCTCGACCGGGATCCAGCCCGGCGCGATCATGTTGACCGTGATGTTGAAGGGCGCGAGTTCGTTCGCCATCGAGCGCGACCAGCCGATCTGCGCACCCTTCGCGGCGACGTACGCCGAGAACGGCGCGACGCCGCGGTTGAAGACCTCGCTCGTGATGTTGATGATGCGGCCCCACCGCCGCTCTTTCATGTGCGGAAGCACCTCGAGCGCGAGGAGGTACGGGCTCTTCACGAAGAAGTCGAGCATCGACTGGTAGAACGCCCAGTCGTACTGCTCGATCGGCTTCAGGGGCTGCGCGGGCGTCGCGTTCGGGATGAGGATGTCGATCGGTCCGAGTTCGCGGGCGATGTCGGCGCAGAGGCGCTTCACCTCCGCGGGGTCGATCACGCTCGCGCGGTAGAGCCCGCCGGCGTAGCCCGCGGCCTTGTACTCGGCGAAGGTCTCCTCGGCCCACTCCCTGCCGTTCGCGTAGTTGAAGGCGACCTTGGCGCCCGCCGCGCCGAGCGCGAACGCCATCGCCTTGCCGAGGCCCTTCGACGAGCCGGTGACGAGCGCGACCTTGCCATCGAGACGGAAGTTCGGATCGTGCATGGGGTGCGCCATGCTACCGCCCGGCTCCGGCATGTCGAGGCGCCGCCCGGGTTCAGGCCGGATTTCGCGCGTAGGTGGCGCGGCGCCAGAGCCACTCCATCGGTCCGATGCGGAAATGGGCGAGCCAGAGCGACGCGGCGAGGGCGAGCAGCGTCCAGACGACCAGCGCGACGGCCGAGAGCCGCACGTCGGACATCGTTCCGAACAACGCGAATCCCCACCAGGAGGCGAGCACCGTGCAGATGATCGACTCGGAGAGGTAGACCGTGAGCGACATCCGGCCGGTCCGCTCCAGCGCCGTCGCGAGGAACGCGGGAAGCCGCGGGCCCCACTCGACGATCGCGGCGGCATAGGCAAGCGGCAGCGAGAGCGCGCCGACCTCGAGCAGGACGAGATGCCAGAACGCGGCCGCCGGGCTCTCGAGCCCGAGGATCCAGAACGCACCGGGCGCGAGGATGGCGAAGGGCAGGCCGATCGCGCCCGCGACCAGCGCGATGCGCCGTCGCCGACGCGATGCATCCGGATCGTCGGCGAAGAGCCCCGATCGGAACGCGTACACGCCGAAGAGCATCATCGTGAGCACATGCCAGCCGTAGCCGAAGATCGCGGCGACGTACGAGAACGCGAAGTTCGTCGCGCG
>JBIIYI010000088.1:0-9335 GCA_044346895.1 Phycisphaerales bacterium | reverse complement strand
GCCGCGCGTCGACGGGCAGCACTCCGCGAATCGGCTTCGGCACGACATCGCCGGACGCGGCGACCTCGCCCGAACCCGCCGATTCCGCGGATGCCAGTCCCCCGCAGCCCTGCTGCGGCGTCACGTTGCGCCGCGTCAGGATCGTGCGTCCGGGCCCGTCGATCACGATGAGGTCGAGGTCGCAGTCGCCGTCGTAGTCGATCGCGTCGCAATGACGGACCAGCTGGCCGAACGGGTAGTAGCCGTCCTGCTCGAACGTGAAGTCGGCGACCGACGTCGCGCGGCCCACGATCACGGTCCCGGGAATCGCCAGACCGAAGATCGCGTCGAGATCCCCGTCGGTATCGAGATCCGCCATCTTCACCGCGAAGAGGTAGCCGCCCAGCGGTCCGTCGCCCACGATCCGCTCGTCGAAGCGTCCCGAACCGTCGTTGCGGAACCAGACGATCCGCTGCGCCGTCTCGAGGAGCAGCGCCGGCGCGTACGCATCGAGGTCGCCGTCGCCGTCGATGTCGGCCAGATGCACCGCCGAGATCCCCGGCCGCTCGTCGCCGATCTGCGGCGCGCGATACTCGACCGCACGCGCGAAGCGGCCGTCGATGTTGCGGAAGACCGTGATGCGGCTGCCGCCGAGTTCGTTGCCGACGAGGTCGAGATCGCCGTCGCCGTCGATGTCGCCCGCCTCGATCACGCGCGGGTATCCGAGCCCGCCGAAGAACTGCGCCACGCGCAGGCGCTGCACCCGTTCGAACGCGAGGCTTCCCTGCCGCTGGCCGAGGTTCGCGTAGATCTCGACCGAATGGCCGACGTAGGAACTGACCGCGATGTCGATGTCGCCATCCCGATCGAAGTCGCCGATGGCGACGCCCTGCGGATCGCGGCCGGCGCCGAGCTCGATGCCCGCGAGCACCGTCGGCGCCGCGAACTGCCCGCCGCCGAGGCCGCGATAGACGACGACGCGCGGCAGGTCGCCGCGCCACGCCGACACGATGTCGACGAGGCCGTCGCCATCGACATCGCCGAACTCGAGCCAGTCGGTGAAGCCCTCGGCGAGCAGCGTCTGGTGCGGCACGAAGCCGCCGAGGCCGTTGCCCCGGTAGATCATCAGCCGGTCGTCGGGATCGCGGCCGGCGAGCGCGAGATCGGGCTTGCCGTCGCCATCGAGATCCCGCGCGCGGAACATCGTCGGAAAGAAGGGTTCGGGCAGCGTCGTGAGGACGGGCGCGTTGAAGACGAGCGGGACCTCGTCGGCACGCGCCGCGCCGTCGTGCTGCCACGCCGCCAGACCTGCGCAGGCCAGGCCCGCGAAGGCGGCGAGGGAGGGGAATCGGGCACCGCGGACTCGCATCAGAAGTCGGAGGGTCGCGAAACCGCCCCAGGTCGCAAGCCTACGCGGCGGACCGCGGCGGGTTTCGAGCATGCGCGATTTCAGCGCCAGTTCACGAGAAGAAGCGACAGGTCGCCCGCGGCCACGATGCCGTCTCCGTCGAAGTCCGCGGCGGCGTTCGCGGTGCCCCACGCGGCGAGGAGCAGGGAAAGGTCCATCGCGTTCACGACGTAGTCGCCGTTCACGTCGCCCGGGATCCGCTGCCGGACGCCCGCGACGTCGAGGCTCGCATCGAGCGCGTTCGCGACCGTCACGGACGTCACGTCGCCGCTGAGGAGCAGGTTCGCGGTGCCGCCCGTCGGGAAGACCGTCGGAAGCGCGAGCGGGATGTCGACGAAGGGATCGGCCTCGATCGGCTGCGTCGTCGTCTCGCTGTTCGATGCGTCGAGCGCGAGGGTCACGGTCGTGGCGCCCTCGACCAGCCGACCCGTCAGCGGAAGGACTCCCGGGGTCGGAAGTCCGTCGCCCACGGGCTGACCGAGCGCCGTCGCGACGATCGTGTAGTTGACCGGCACCGCGACGTTGAACTGGAACGAGCCGTCCTTCTGCGGAACGAGCACGCCGAACACGCCGCCACCCGTCTGGACGGCGGTGAACTGCGTCACCGTCGCGTTCCCGACTGGCACGGGAATCGTCACGCCGCCCGGATAGAGCGACGAGGGACTGACGGTACGGAACGTCTGGTAGTTGATGTTGACCGTCGCGCCGAGCGTGCCGGGCACGCCGCCGAGGAGGTCGGCCGAGAGGTTCGAGACGCGGATCTGGAACCCCTCGCTGTCGACGCCGAGCACGAGCGCGCCGGTCGGATGCGACACGATGTCGCCCGCCAGCGCGAACGAAGCCGTGTACGGGATCGGATTGTTCCCCGAACCGCCGAAGACGCCGGGAAGCGTGCGCGTGCCCGCCGGGTTGTTCACCGCGTCGTAGTCGCCGATCAGCGTGCCCGCGAACGGGGCCGCGAGGTCGAGCGTCTGCGTCACGGTGCTCGTCTGGGTCGTGATCGTGCAGTCGAACACGATCTCGTCCGCGATCGCGGGCAGCGCGGGCAGCGAGGCGAGTGCCGTCGAGAGCGCGGCGAAGGCGCGGATGGGGGAGCGAGCCATGTGGGGAGAGTACTCCGGGGAGGGGGCGATCCAAGAATCGATCCAAGAATCGATCCAAGCAACGGTCCAAGAATCGCCGGGGGAAACGGCCGCGGAACCGCTGCGAAGGGATTTGGGCCGAGGTTCCCGACGGCGGCGACCAAGCCTCCGAAGAGGGCTCGCGGGCTGCTCGCCCCAACTCCGGACGATCGGCTCCGGACCGACGCGAACTCGGCCTGCGGCCGGGAAATCGGCCCATCGCGGCCCGTTCCGCCCATCACTCGACGATTCCAACCCTACTTCGCCGACGCACCCGACCGCAGTTCTCGAATCCGCGCAAGTCGCGTCCTGTGCAGTTCGCGATCGGGCTCGAGCTCGACGAGCGCCGCGACGTGCACCTCCGCGCGGTCGAGCCGCCCGCCCTCGACCGCGATCGCGGCGGCGAGTTCGCGGACCGTGGCGTCGAAGGGATTCATGCGCACGGCGCGCTCGGCCGCTTCGCCGGCGGCGGCGACATCGCCCGCGGCCCGGCGGTTTCGCGCGATGGCGAGCGCGTAGACGTTGTCCTTGTCGGCGCGCAGATCGAGTTCGCGCAGGTGCTCGAACGCCAGCGGATCGCCGCTGGCGACGAGTTGTTCCATGCCGAACAGCCGCGCCCACACGCGGTGCGGCAGCGGATCGACCGGCCGCAGACCGGCGTACGTCTCGAGCAGCGCGCGCGTCGCGTCGTCGTCACCCGCGGAGCGTGCGCGACGGAGCGCGAGTTCCGCCAGATCCGGCTGCGTCGGATGCCGCTCGCGCAGCGTCGCGAGCGTCGCATCGTCGAACTCGACCTGCGGCATCGGCGAAGGCGGCCAGTCGCCCGCCTTCAGCGCGAAGCGCTTCGAACCGGGCGTGCCGATCGCCGCGCTCCATGCCGAAGCGACCTTCCCGAGCCGCGCGCCCTCGGCCGTGCGAAGCGACGCGCGCTTCGCCTCGTCGGCCGACGCGAGCTCGAGCGCGAGTTCGCGCATCGACGGTTCGGGCGCGAACCCCCACGCGCGCACCTCGGCGGCGGCGAAGACGAGGAAGTCGCGGTAGAACTCCTCGCGCGTCACGCCGAACGCGCGGCGCATCGCCTCGTCCTCGCGGATCCCGTCCGCGTACGAGAAGAGAAGCGTGCGGATCGCATCCCAGCCGAACCGCTTCTCCATGTACTCGACCATCCAGCGCCCCTGCGCGTAGGCCTGCGGACGATCGGTGGGCCGCTCCGGCCGGACGAACGCCCAGTTGATGCCGTCGAGGTCGAAGAGCGCGCCCCGGCTCCACGCCATCGCGAGCAGCTGGCAGTTCTCGAACGTGCGCGGCGTGTCCTCGAGCGCGACCGCGACGGCCTCGGTCAGCCAGTGCGGAATGCGGTTCCGCGTCATCGAGAGCGTCACCGTGTGGGTGTACTCGTGTCGCAGCACGGCGAGAGGATCGAAGAGCCCGAGGTGCTTCTTCTGCGGGCCCTCCTTCGGGATCTCGATCGCGATCGTCGGACCGGTGCAGACCGCGATCGTGTGGATGCGCGGAAGGCCGGTGACGCGCACGCCGAAGCTGCGGTGGTCGGGCATCACGTCGATGAGCGTCTTCCGCGCGGGCTCGTGTCCGAGCCGCGCGCAGACCTCCTCGTGCATGCCGTCGAGGACGCCCGCGAGCAGCCGCGCCACGAGCGCCGCATCGCCGTCCGGATGGCGGATCGTGAAGTGCTCGGTCTCGATCCGCTTCCAACCCGCGAGTTCCTCCGCGAGCGCGAGCGTGAAGGTCGTGCGCTGGTCGTTCGGATCGAGCCGCACCGCCTCGCGCAGATCGGCGACCGCGCGTTCCTCGCGGCCATCCTGCATCGAGAGGAGTCCGAGTTCGGCGCGCGGGAGCGCCCACGCCGGCTCGCGTTCCGCGGCGGCCTCGAGCGTGGCGCGGGCCTCCTCGTACTGGCGGTCGAAGACGAGCTGGCGCCCCGCGATCACGAGGGCGCGCGCGCTGCCCGGCATGCGCGCATCGCACGCAGCGAGCGTGGCGCGCATCGCTTCGAAGTCGTAGCGCGCGGCCTCGCACGCGGCCCTCCAACCGAGCGCCTCGGGCGGCACGGGATCGAGCGCGAGAATGGGCGCGATCGCCTCGCGCGCGCGCGACGCGTCGTCCTGCATGAGGGCGCTGCGCGTCTCGACGAACGCCGCATAGGGATGCGCGGGCGCGATGCGGCGGAGCGCCGCGACCGCGCGCGACGCGCCCTCGAAGTCGAACTGGTCGAGCGCGAGTTCGCCCGCGAGCCGCCAGGCGCGCGCGCAGCGGGGCGAGAGCGCGAGCGCCTCGCCGACGGCCACGACCGCGTCCTGCCCGACATGCCGCTCGGCGAGCAGTTCGGCCTCGCGCGTGCGGACGCGCGGATCGAGTCGATCGACCTGCTGCCGTGCGCGCGCGAGCGCGGCGAGCAGCGACCGGTAGGTGGGCGCCGCCGAGGCGTCGAGCCGGATCCGCAGCGCGCCGAGTTCGACGGCGGCGAGGATGTCGTCGCAGGATTTCGCCGATTCGAGCGCCGGAGCCGCGGCGGCGGCCAGCGCCAGCGCCTCGTCGCGCCGACCGAGCATCGCGAGCGCCTGCGCGCGCAGCGCCCGCAGCGGAAGCGACGCCGCGACGTCGGGCGCGGCCTCGAGATCAGCCGTCGCGCGGACGATCTCGTCGAACCGGCCTTCGAAGAGCGCAAGCGTCAGGCGCAGTTCGACCGGCACCGCCGGGTCGGCCCACGCCGGATCACCCGCGTCGAGCCGCTCGAGCGCCACCAGCGCGCGACGCGACGCCCGATCGAGGTCGGTGTCGTCGAAGATCCCGTGACGGACGCGGAACTCGCGCCGCTCGTCCTCGGTGAGGTACTCGGCGCTCGCCGCCTCGAGCACGGCGGGCGAGGGCGCGACCACCTCCGGCACGAAGGTCGACTGCGCATGCGCGACGCTGCCGATCCGAAGGATCATCCCGAGCAGTGGTACCAGCGCGGCCAACGCCGCCCCGATGAGCGACCCGCCCGCGCGCCGAGCCGTGCGGCCGACGCCGATCGGCGACCGATCGCGGAGGAAGGAGGCGCATGCGCGCACGCCGACGGACTTCATGGGTGGAGCGTAGCAACGAGCGACGCGCGGGTTGCCGCGCGGAGGCTCGGTTCCGTCCGACCGATCCGAAGGGTCCAACCGATCCTCGGCCGTCGATCCACGCGGCGCGCCGGCTGAGCGCATCGGCCGCGTCCCGCTCCACCGCCGAGGATGCGGCTTCGAAACGCATCCGTCTCCTGCGGACGCCGCGCGGATCCGCGCGACGCGGCGTTTCCTCCGACCGAACCGCGACGCTTCGCCGGAATGCCGGTCGATCGGCTACCGTCCGAGGCAACATGCGCCACATCGCCGCCCGAGAAATGCTCCATCGATCGGTCGCCTGCCTCGCGTCCGGTGCACGCGCAGGCGCCGCTTCCCGCCCGCGAGTCGCACTGGCCGTACTCCTCGCAAGCACGACAGCCGCCTTCGCAGGCGTGACGGCCGAACCGCCCGCCTCCACCGCTCCCACCGCGCCGGCCGCCGCACCCGCCTCGCCGCAGGCCGCGCCCGCGCCGATGCCGGCCGATGCCGCCCGATCGCGCGCCGAAGAGTTCCTCGGCGAACTCGAGAAGACCGCAACCACCATCGATTCGCTGAGCGGCACGCTCACGCTCGAGAAGTACGACGGGCTGCTCGAGGAGACCGACCAGCGCACCGGCCGCCTCGTGCTCGACCGGAAGGACGGCCGGCGCCGCATCGCGCTCCGCTTCGACGAGCACATCGACGGCTCGGGGCGTCTCGAGACCTCCATCCTCCACTACATCGTCGCCGACGGCTGGCTCTGCGAGATCGACCACGAGAACCGCTCGTTCACGAAGCGCCAGATCGCGAGACCTGGCGAGGATTTCGACCCGCTCGCCCTCGGCAGCGGACCCGTGCCGCTCCCGATCGGTCAGAAGAAGGCGGACGTCCTCGCGCGGTTCGACGTGACCGAGTCGGAGATTCCAGCCGACGTCCCGCTGCTCGGATCGCTGCGCGACGTGGCCGCGCTGCGCCTCGTCCCGAAGGAGGGCAGCGACGCGGCCAAGGACATGCAGACGATCGACCTCTTCTACGACCGGACGACGCTCGCGCCGGTCGGCGTGGTCGTGCGCGAGAGGAACGGAAACCGCACCGTCGCGCGCGTGACGAAGCCCGTGGTGAACGGCGACGTCGGAGACGAGGATCGGAAGCTCCTCGAGATCCCGACGCTCGATCCGGCGGAATGGGCGCACGACGTGAAACCCCTCGCGCCGAAGGAGTGAGGCGCCTCGCGCCCCGCGCGCTCAACCACACGCGCTCAACCCCGCGCGGCGCTTTCAACCGCGCAGCGCCACCTGCTCGACGATCTCGAGTCCGAAGCCGTGGAGACCGGGCATCGCGCGCCGCGGATGATTCGTCAGGACCCGCAGCCGCGAGAGCCCGAGATCGCGCAGGATCTGGCCGCCGACGCCGAACTCGCGGCTGTCCATCGGCTGCGCGCGCGCGCCGACGCCCTCCGTGCGCGTGAGATCGGGCGCGTTGACATCGTCCTGCGGCCGCCGGATCTGCTGGAGCCGCGCGAAGAAGTCCTCGCCGCTTCCTTCGGGCCGGAGGTACACGATCGCGCCGCGGCCCTCGCGCTGGATCGCGCGCATCGCGGCGCGCAGGTCGTCGCCGCTCGACATCGCGCCGTCGCCGCGCGCGACGCCGAAGATGTCGCCGAGAAGATCGCGCCGGTGCATGCGGACGAGGACGGCCTCGTCGATCTCGGGGACGCGTCCGTGCGCGTCCGGCACGCCGACGCCGCCATGGGAGAGGACGAGGTGCGGCACCGGATCGACCGCGCTTTCGTAGGCGAACAGCGTGAACGCGCCCTCGGGCATCTCGATCCGCGCGCCCGACATCGGCTCGACGCGCCGAACGAGCGCCTCGCGCGCGAGGCGGTGCTCGATGATCTGCTCGACCGAGCACATCCTGAGCCCGTGCTGCGCGCAGATCCGCTCGAGATCCGGCACGCGCGCCATCTCGCCGTTCTCGAGGACGATCTCGATGATCGCCGCCGCCGGACGCAGGCCCGCGAGCCGGCAGAGATCGACGGAGCCTTCCGTCTGCCCGGTGCGCACGAGGACGCCGCCCGGCCGCGCGCGCAGCGGATTGATGTGTCCCGGGCGCACGAAATCCTCGGGCACCGCGTTCGGGTCGGCGAGCAGCTGGATCGACTTCGCGCGGTCGCGCGCGCTGATGCCCGTGCCGACGCCGTGCTTCGGATGGCCGTCGACGGTGACGGTGAACGCCGTGCCGCGCACGCTCGTGTTGACGCCGGTCTGCGGCCCGAGATCGAGCCGCTCGCACGTCTCCGCGTCGAGCGCGACGCACAGGTAGCCGCCGCCGACGCGGGTGAGGAAGTTGATCATCTCGACCGTCATCGCCTCGGCCGCGACGACGAAATCGCCCTCGTTCTCGCGGTTCTCGTCGTCGACGAGGACGATCGCCTTCCCGGCGCGCAGGTCGTCGAGGATCTCGGGAATCGATGCGAATGCCGTCATGCGCCCCTCGCGTTCGCTTCGACGATGCGCGCGTGGCGCGACCAGAGCGTGTCCATCAGCGCGCGGTGCGGCTGGCCGGCGCCCGGATCGTCGATCCGCCGCGCGACCACCTCGAGGAGCTCGACGAGCCAGTGGAAGTCGTCGGTCGAGATGAACTCGCGGCCGACGCGCGCCTTCGCCTTGCCCGCGGCGACGCCATCGATGTCCTGCATGTTGTGGTAGTTCCCGAGCGGAAGGCACACGCACGTCGACGCGAGGCCGAAGCTCGCGAAGGCCGTCGCCTCGCACGCGCCGCCCGGCATCAGCTTCCGCTGGAAGCGGAAAGACGCGTGATCCTTCGCGTGCGCGGCGGCGAGGTCGCCGACGCGGTTCGTGAGTTCGGGCGTGAACACGCTCAGGCGGTCGCCGACGCGCACGATCGGACCGGCGCCGATCGGCGAATCGTGCGGAAAACTGCGGGAGTTCTCGAGGCAGAGGAGCCGCGCGTCCTTCGGCGCGGTGCCCTCGCGCGCGGCGCCGATCGCGCCGATGAAGCCGATCTCCTCGCTGCGCGTGAAGAGAAGCGCGACATGCGCGCACGCCGTGTCGCGCGAGATCGCGTCGAAGGCGACGAGCGCCGCCGCCAGCGCCGCGAGGTCGTCGCAGGCGTGCGTGTGCGCGAGACCGTCCTTCACCTCGGCCTCCGGGAACTTCCAGCGCGCGATCGAGCCCGTCGCGACGATCGCGGCATCCGCCGCGCGCGCAAGCCGGGCGACCACCGTCTTGAAGGGCTTCGTCGCGGGATCGGTCCGCGCATCGAGCGACACGATGCGCGCCTCGCACGAGCGGATGCCCGCGCGGTCGAAGACCTCGAGTGCGGCGCCGGCGAAGTACGGATCGTTCACGCCTCCGCGGAACTCGAGGTCGAGCTCGACGCCCGCGGCGCGGCCCTTCCCGACGACGCGCAGGCCCGTCACGACGAACGCCGGATGATCGAGGTGCGCCGTGACGAGGAGCGGCTTCTGCCCTCGTGCGCAGGCCTCGAGGAAGTCGTGTCGCGCGATCGTGAGGTTTCCGACGCGGTCGCGCGAAAGGACGAGCCTGTCGGCGCGCTCGGCGACCCACGCCTCGATGCGCGCGATCACGCGCTCCTCGCGGCCCGCGGCGGTCGGCAGCGAGGTGATCTCGAGGAGGAACGCCTCGCGCGCGCGACGCTCGGCGGCGGAAAGGGCGGGGCCGGACTTCCTCGCGGGGATGGCGGCGGAACGCGACTTCG
>JBIIYI010000497.1:0-2581 GCA_044346895.1 Phycisphaerales bacterium | reverse complement strand
GCAATGCGGGTTCATGAGCGCATGAGCCCGTGAACCCGCGAGGGTTGGAAGATCTGATCAGCAACTCTTCAGGAAACAAGCAATGAGTCACAAGCAAGGTCGTCGTCGTCGTCGTGGCAAGGGTGGAAGCGGTGGAGGAGGAGGCGGTGGGGGCGGTGGAGGCGAGTCCTCCGGCGGCTCGTCGCGTCCGTCGTTCATCCCGAGCCCCGTCCTCGCCCCCGGCTCCATTCCGACCGACGAGCAGCTCGCCGCGGAACTCGCGGAGATCGAGAAGGAGCTCGAGGGCAAGTACGACGTCGCCAAGAAGGACGATCTCAACCTCGCGAAGCTGCAGAAGATGCCGCTCGACCAGATCAACAAGCTGGCGAAGCAGTCGGGCATCGAGGACCTCAACCAGCCGAAGCAGAAGCTCGTCTTCGAGATCCTCAAGGCGCGCGCGCAGAAGGCCGGTCTGATGATCGCCGAGGGCACGCTCGAGATCACGCCGGACGGCTACGGATTCCTCCGCAGCGCCGACTACTCGTACCAGCCGAGCCCCGACGACATCTACGTCTCGCCTGCGCAGATCCGCCATTTCGGCCTGCGCCGCGGGCATGTCGTGAAGGGGCTCGTGCGTCCGCCGAAGGACCAGGAGGTCTACTTCGCGCTGCTCCGCGTCGAGAGCGTCAACGGCCGCGATCCGAAGGTGCTGCACGACCTGCCGACCTTCGAGAACCTCACGCCGCTCCACCCGAACAAGCGCATTCACCTTGAAATGGTGGGCTCGGGCAAGGTCGAGACGCGCATCATCGACATGGTCACGCCGCTCGGCTTCGGCCAGCGCGCGCTGATCGTGGCGCCGCCGCGCACGGGCAAGACCGTGATCCTGCAGCAGATCACGAACGCGATCGCCACGAACCACAAGGACGTCCACGTCATCGTGCTGCTCGTCGACGAGCGTCCGGAGGAAGTCACCGACTTCAAGCGCAACACGCCGTCGCACGTCGAGGTCGTCGCGAGCACGTTCGACGAGGAGGCGATCCGCCACATCCAGGTCGCCGAGATGGTGATGGAGAAGGCGCGCCGCATGGTCGAGTTCGGCGAGCACGTGGTGATCCTGCTCGACTCGATCACGCGCCTCGCGCGCGGCTACAACAACGCGCTGCCGAACTCGGGCAAGATCGGCTCGGGCGGCGTCGACAACGCGGCCCTCATCAAGCCGAAGAAGTTCTTCGGCTCGGCGCGCAACATCGAGAACGGCGGCTCGCTCACGATCCTCGGCACGGCGCTCGTCGACACGGGCTCGCGCGCGGACGAGGTCATCTTCGAGGAGTTCAAGGGCACGGGCAACGCCGAACTGCACCTCGACCGGAAGCTCGTCGAGAAGCGCGTCTATCCGGCGATCAACGTCGGCGCCTCCGGCACCCGCCGCGAGGAACTGCTGCTCGATCCGAAGGAGCACGAGCTGATCGTGCGCCTCCGCAAGGTCGTCAGCGACATGAACACGGTGGATGCGATGGAGCTCCTCCGCACGCGCGTCTCGAAGACGAAGTCGAACGCGGAGTTCCTCATGACGATGGCCATGGGCTGAGCGGGGCCATGGGCTGAGCGGGGCCATGGGCTGAGCGGGGCCATGGGCTGAGCGGACGAGGCGTCCGGAAGCCGGAAATCGCAGCACCCTTCCAGCGCGGCGGGGCCACTCGGGGGGCTGCTCGTCAGGGTCTACCGTCGGCCTCGGGCACGTTCGACCCCAACGTGTCCAATGGAAGGATCCCGGGCCTTTGGAGTCCCGGAAGGACCTGCTGCGGAAGTACGATGGTCCAGAGGCGATCCCCTTCGCCTTCCGATCGAGCGAACGAGGCAACCATGCGACAGCACACCACTTCGAGCGCAGTCTCCTCCCGACCCGGCGTCACGCGCGGCAGCGCGCGTCGCGTCGCCCGCGGCATCACGATCGTGGAGATGCTCGCCGTCGTCGGCGTGATCGCGCTTCTTCTCGCGATCCTGCTTCCAGCGGTCAGCCTCGCGCGTCGCAACGCGCAGTGGGCGACGAGCCAGGCGAACCTGCGTCAGGTGGGCCAGCTGCTCGTCCTCTATGCGGGCGAGAACCGCGACGCCGTCGTGCCGACCGCGTTCGACTACCGCAGCGAACTCGCACCCGGCAAGACGCGCACGGCCTCGCCGCCGGGCACGACTCCTCCGCTCGGTCCCGTGAGTTATGGCACATGGACCGACATCCTCTGGACTGCCGGCAAGTTCGGTCCGGTCGCCAGCATCGGTGCCGCGGATCCGTCGACCGTGTGGGACTACCGCTTCGATTCGCCGGACGCCTCGCTCTACGCGACGGGCTGGAGCGGCACCAATCCCTTCCGCTCCGCGATCGAGATGGACAAGCTCGACCGCGTCGTCGCCTCGGGGGGACAGCCGATCCTCCCCGGGCGCGGCGCCGTTCCGTTCGGAGACGGCCCTTGCAGCGGCGACACCGGCTCGGCCGTCGACTCCGCCGGCGACCCGATCAGCGAGAAGGGCCACCCGGGCTACTTCGGTGGAAACCCGTTCTTCGACGCCCGCGGCGGGAAGTTCTGGGCGCTCGGACAGATCA
>JBIIYI010000496.1:0-2582 GCA_044346895.1 Phycisphaerales bacterium | reverse complement strand
CCTCCATGTCGGGCGGCGACTTCTTCGCGAACGAGCAGTCGGTGACGATTCCCGCGGCGACGACCGCACGGATCGAGTTCGTCGGCGCCGACGGCGCGACGACCGTCCTCAAGGATGGCCTCAAGCTCTCGGCGGGCGAGATCCTCGACGGCACGTTCATGTCGCGGAAGGCGCTCGTCGCGTTCCTCGAGTCGACCATCGCCGACGCGAAGGCGAAGGGCGTGCTCTGGTCGCTCCACATGAAGGCGACGATGATGAAGGTCTCCGACCCGATCATCTTCGGTCACGCCGTGAAGGCCTTCTTCAAGCCCGTCTTCGAGAAGCACGGCGCGGCGCTTGCGAAGGCCGGCGTCGACGTCAACAACGGCTTCGGCGATCTCGTCGCGAAGATCGCGACGCTCCCCGAAGCCGAGCGCGCGGCGATCGAGGCCGACATCAAGGCCGCGCTCGCGAACGGCCCCGCGATCGCGATGGTCGATTCCGACAAGGGCATCACGAATCTGCATGTCCCGAGCGACGTCATCGTGGACGCATCGATGCCTGCGATGATTCGCGAAGGCGGCAAGATGTGGAATGCCGCGGGCAAGACGCAGGACGCGATGGCGGTGATTCCCGACCGCTCGTACGCGGGCGTCTATCAGGCGGTCGTCGACTTCTGCCGCACGAACGGCGCGTTTGATCCGAAGACGATGGGCTCGGTGCCGAACGTTGGCTTGATGGCGCAGAAGGCCGAGGAATACGGCTCGCATGACAAAACGTTTGAAATGAAGGGCGCCGGCACCGTGCGCGTCGTCGATGCGGCGGGCGCGGTGCTCCTCCAGCACGCGGTCGAGGCGGGCGACATCTGGCGCGCGTGCCAGACGAAGGATCCGGCGATCAAGGACTGGGTGAAGCTCGCCGTCACGCGCGCGAGGCTCTCGAAGACGCCCGCGTGCTTCTGGCTCGACGAGAAGCGTCCGCACGACCGCGAACTTCTCAAGAAGGTGCACGCGTATCTCAAGGACCACGATGTCACGGGTCTCGAGATCTCGATCAAGGATCCCGCGGCCGCGTGCCGTTTCTCGTGCGAGCGGATGAAGCAGGGGCGCGACACGATCTCGGTGACGGGCAACGTCCTGCGCGACTACCTCACCGACCTCTTCCCGATCCTCGAACTCGGAACGAGCGCGAAGATGCTCTCGATCGTGCCGCTCATGAACGGCGGCGGCCTCTTCGAGACGGGCGCGGGCGGTTCGGCGCCGAAGCACGTGCAGCAGTTCGTCGCGGAGAGTTCGCTCCGTTGGGATTCGCTCGGCGAGTTCCAGGCGCTCGGCGCGAGCCTTGAGCACATCGCGTCGACGACCGGTCACGCGAAGGCGCAGGTGCTTGCCGACGCGATCGACGAGGCCATCGGCCTCTATCTCGCGAACAACAAGGGTCCGGCGCGCAAGGTTGGCGATCTCGACAACCGCGGCAGCCACTTCTACCTCACGATGTACTGGGCGCAGGCGATGGCGAAGCAGTCGAAGGATGCGGCGCTCGCCGCGTACTTCGCGCCGATCGCCGCGGAAATGACGGCGAGCGAAGCGAAGATCGTCGGTGAACTCAATGGCGCGCAGGGGAAGGTCGTCGACATCGGCGGCTACTACCACCCGTGCGAGAGGAAGACCGCGGTCGCGATGCGTCCGAGCGCGACGCTCAACGCGATCGTCGACCACGCCGGTCGCGCCGTCGCGATGGCGTGACGGCCGGTCGGGACGGGATCCAAGGACACGTGATCGAAAAGCAACGCGGGCCCGCCGATCGGCGGGCCCGCGTTCTTCCTATCGCACCGACCGTCGAGCGGCATCGCGCCCGCGGCTCGGTGTCGTGCCTCAGTTCTTGGCGTCGTTCGTCTCCGCGGACGCCTGCGCCTTCGGCGCGATCGTCGGCAGGATGACCGTGTCGACGACGTGGATCACGCCGTTCGACGCCTCGATGTCGGTCGCGACGACGGTCGCGCCGCCGAGCATGACCTTGCCGTCCTTGACCGTGACCTTGATCGGCGACTTGAGCAGGGTCGGGACCTCGCTCATCGTGACCACCTGATCGGCGTACGCCGCGGTCGGGACGACGTGGTAGGCGAGGATCTCGGCGAGCTGCTTCTTGTTCTCCGGCTTGAGGAGCATCTCGAGCGTGCCGGCCGGGAGCTTCGCGAAGGCCGCGTCGGTCGGCGCGAGCACCGTGAACGGTCCCTTGCCGGAGAGCGTCTCGACGAGGCCCGCGGCCTTCACGGCGGCGACGAGCGTGTTGAACGAGCCGTTCGCCGCCGCGATCTCGACGATCGTCTTGTCGGACGGGAGGATGACGGTGTCGATCACGTGGATCACGCCGTTCGAGCAGCCGATGTCGGTCTTGACGACGTTCGCGCCGTCGACCGTCACCTTGGCGCCGTCGACCTTGATGTCGACGCGCTGGCCCTGCGCGGTTCCGGCCGTCTTCAGCTTGACGACGTCGGCGGCCATCACGTTGCCCGGGACGACGTGGTAGGTGAGGATCGCGGCAAGCTTGGCCTTGTTCTCGGGCTTGAGGAGCATCTCGAGCGTGCCGGCCGGGAGCTTCGC
>JBIIYI010000087.1:0-9386 GCA_044346895.1 Phycisphaerales bacterium | reverse complement strand
GTGACGCCTCCGCGAGCGCCTCCTCCCCGCCGGGGGCAGGCGAGATCAGCAGCCAGCCTCCGATGCGACGCATCGTGAGCCGTTCCGTCGGTGCGTCGAAGATGCCCGGAGCGCGCATCTTCGCGCCCAGCAGCGCGAGGACGCGCGCGCAGCGATCGTCATCCGCCTCGATCCCGAAGACCCAGGACGGACCCACGGGTGTCTCCACGAGTGAAAACGCGACGCGTCCGGCGAACACCTCGCGCGCCACGACGTCCCCGGCTGCGTTGCACCGCCGCGCGAGCGCGTCGAAGGTGACGAGCGCGTCGCGGCCGGCAAGCGCCTCGATGATCGGCCGAACGCCGGATGCGTTGTCGCGGCCGAGCATGGTCGAGAGCTCCCGCGCGTCGAAGGCGAACGATGCGCTCTTCGGCGCGATGGCAAAGCCCGCGTTGTCGGCGCGGGCGGCGCCGAGCCCCCATGCGGCGAACGCGACGAGGAGGACGCCGAAGAGTCGCAGACTTCGAGCAATCGCGGATGCAGGGCCGATCACGAGCGCACCCCCGGAAACTCAACTCTTGGTGAAGGGCGCGGTGGCCTCGTCGGATCCGGGAGGCGTCGACGAGCCGTACGGATCGGCGGCAGGATCGGCGGCAGGATCGGCCAATCCACTCGGAACGGGCTCCGAACCGGCAAACGGCCGAATGACCGTCCGCAGCGCGTCGATCCCGTCGCTCATCGCCTCGCCGCGGCTCCGAAGTCCGGACTCGAGAGCGGTCGCCACCGGCGTCGCGTGCGCACCGAGATGCGCGGTCGGGAGCGCGTCCCGGAGGAGCGGCAGCGAACAGGCCAGTACGACGATCGCCAGTGCGGCAAGCCCGATCGGGAGCACGCGCCGGGGGAAATCGGCCAGGATGCGGTCGGCGAGGATCTCGGCACGACGCGCGTCGCGGGCCGGATCGGAGCTGCGTCGCGCCTCTCCGCGCAGGACGAGCAGCACGCGCACGAGCAGCCGCTGCGCGCGCGTCGAGGCCTGGGAGCGCTCCGCATCGAAGGCGCGGTCGCCGTCGGAACTCCCGTCAAAGCTCCGGCCGAATCCGTCGTCTGAATCGTCGTGGCGCCAGCGGCTCACTGGAACACCTCGCTCGGATTCGGCGTTCCACTCAGTTCGATCGCCTCGAGCATGCGCCGGCGGGCGCGGAACAGGTGACTCTTGACCGTTCCTTCGGGCATCGAGAGTTCGCCCGCGATCCGCTCGACCGGCCATCCTTGCTGATGGAAGAGGAGCACGATCTCGCGCTGCGGCGAGACGAGCGCGTCGAGGGCGACGCGGATCATGTGGCCGATCTTCTCGCTGCGCTCGTGCTGCTCGAGCTGGTGTTCCGGCCGACGGGTGTCGTTGGCACGGATCTCGACGGTCTCGCTGTCGGCGGATGGCCGCATCTTCTGGTGATGGTTCACGAGCAGGCGCTTGCCGATCGTGAAGAGCCAGGTCGAGAAACGGAAGCGCTCGTCGAACCGATCGAGCGACTTGATGACGCGCACGAAGGCTTCCTGCGCGATGTCCTCCGCCAGTTCGGACTTGCCGCACAGGCGGAAGAGGAAGTTCTCGAGCGGACGCTGGTACGCGCGGATCAACTCCGCGATGGCCTCGCGGTCGCCGCGTCGGGCGCGCTGGATGGTCTGGCGTTCGGTCTTCGGATCGAGCATGACTTGACCCTCAACAACTCACGCACTCGGCTGCGGCAGGCGTCGGGGCGATTCCCGCGTCGGCCGCGTTCGCCTTCCGTACCCCCGCGAACGCGGGAGGTCCCGAGTGTACGGCGACGATGCACCCGCGTTCCGTTCTTTCTCAAGGTTCGCGCGTCATTCCGCCGCGCTCCTCGCCGGAACGGAACGCCCGGGTTCGAGAACGATTGCCGCACGAGGCAGCCCTCGACGGCGAACACCGCGCAGTCCGATGGGGACGGGACTGCGCGGTGTTCTCGGCCGATGCCTCTCTCAGGTCGGTCGGCAACGAAGCTCCTGCTCTGGCCGTCCGTGGAGAGCGGCCCCGGGGCCGCCCCTGGACGGAAGCGGCTGGTACCTCTCGGCCATGGAAGCGCGAGGGACCGCGTGGGAAGCCTTGAGGGGCCACGGTCGCGGCGGGCCATGCGGAGCGTCTGATCGCCTCAGGCGGCCTTGGCGCGGCTCTCCGGGCGCACGGCCGAGGACTTCGGCGAGCGCTCGAGGCTTCGGAGGGTGTCGAGCATCGAGAACGGGCACGCCGCCTCGAAATCGGCACCGATCTCGTCACCGAGGCCGGCAGCGCGGTTGAAGACTCCCCCGCCGACCCCGACGCGAAGTCCGGGTACCGGATCCTGGACCCGAAGGGCCGTGATCAGGCGGCGGAGCCGCGGAGCGTCCGGGCCGGCCGCGGCGAAACTCACGAAGTAGGCCGGGCGGCGGGCCGAGATGGCCGCGAAGAGCTCGTCCGACTCGATGCCCGCGCCGAGGAAGTGCACGTCGAAGCCATCCGCTTCGGCGATTCCGGCGAGGATTTCGCCGGCGAGCTGCTCGGTCGCGCGCGGACCGGTCGCGATCATCACCTGCCTGCACCGCGCCGGGTGCTTCGTCAGTCCGCATTCGATCCGCTGCACGAGTTGCGCCAGCAGCACGGTCGCGGTCTGTTCGGAAGCGGACGTGATGTGATCGCGCCGAGTCAGCGCGTCGAGCGTGGCGCACGCGGGCCACGCGAGATCGCGGAGCGCGTCGGTCGCGTCGTGCGAGGACCGGGCGTCGAGATACTCGCGCACGAGGTCGCGCGCGCCGACGCGGTCGCCGTTGATGAGGAGTTGCACGAACCGCTCGAGATCGCGGGAGGTGCGGGAAGGTCCGAAATCGCTGCCGTGGAAGTCCGTGGCCTGAGGCATGGCCGTGCTCCAACGCTGGGAGTGTCCGCTGCGATCCCCGCCGCGACGCTCGATGCCGTTGAGCCGGATCCTCCGGCTGAGATGGGTGCGGTCCGATCCATCGAACCACACGCGACAACCAGCACGCAAGGCGTTGCGTTTTGGGTACTTCACCTCATCAAGTCCGGCCGGAGGCGCGCTCCGCGGCTTCGCACGCCGCTCGAGGCGCGGTTCTCAGGACGCGACGCGACCGCAGGAGATCACGCAGGTTCCGAAGGTCAGCGCCCTCTGCTCGACCGCGGCGAAACCGCTCGCGAGCATTGCATCCCGCAGTCGGTCGCGATCGAGGAAGGTCTCGACCGAGCGCGGGAGGTAGCGGTACGCGCCGGAACGGTCGCGCGCGAGGAGCGACGCCGTGAGCGGCATGATCCGATGGGTGTAGAGCCGGTTGCACCAGCGGATGAAGCCGTTGCGCGGCTCGTCGAACTCGAGCACGATGAGGCGTCCGCCCGGACGGAGGATCCGCCGGAACTCGCGCAGGGCGAGCAGCGGATCGTGCACGTTGCGCAGGCCGAAGGCGATGGACACGACGTCGGCGCAGGCGTCGGGAAGATCGAGACAGGTCGCATCGCCCTCGCGGTACTCGGGCGCGACGCGTCCGCTTGCGCGCGCTCCTCCACCGCGCGCGAACTTCAGACTCTTGACGCGCGCGATGTCGAGCATCGGCGCGGTGAAGTCGATGCCAACCACCGATCCCGCGCCCGATTCGGCGAAGAGTTCGGTGAGATCGCCGGTTCCGCACGCGACGTCGACGACCGCGTCGCCCGGCCGGACCTCGGCCATGCGCACCGCGACCCGCCGCCAACGCTGGTCGAGTCCGAACGAGTGGACACGGTTGTTCAGGTCGTAGGCGCCCGCGATCGACGAGAACATCTCGCGCACCTTGTCGGCCTTGTCGCCGCGGGCGTGCGGATCCTGCGCGAGTTCCTGAGGTTGCCAGACGGCTTTGGGCATGGGGGCGAGTATAGGAGCGCAGGTCCGCGCGGCCCTGCACGGACCGACGGCGTGCGCTACATTCCATCGCGAATGATCGTCGACCTCGAGACGCGCATCTGGACAAGGACCGAGGATCTCGGCGACGAGATCGCGGATGCCGTGCGCCGCGGTTCCGCGGCGCGATGGCTGCAGCCCGATGCGTCCTCCGAAGCCTTCGCTTCGGCGATGCACGCGGTCGATGCCGCGCTCGTCATCGGCTACCGGAACCTCCTCGCCCGTGGCGCGATCGCAGAATCCGCGTTGCTCGAGCAGGTGGCGCGGTCGGAAGGTCGGCTCCTCTTCGCACGGGCGATCGATCCGCTCGCCCCGGACGCCTCGGCGCAGGTCGAGTCGGCCCGGAAGGACGGAGCCTGCGCGATCTGGCTCGATCCGGCACTGCAGGGCTTCCATCCGGCGGATACGCGCGCGATGCGCGTCTTCGATCGCGCCGAGGCGAACCAGCTTCCGGTCTTCCTCGGATGGTCGGGCCCCTCGCCCGCCTCGGCGCGGCTCGAGTATGCGCGTCCGTATCTCCTCGACGAGGTCGCGCGTTCGTTCCCGCGCCTCTCGCTCGTGATCGGAGGCTTCGGCGCGCCGTTCCTCTCCGAGACGCTCGCCATGCTCGCGAAGCACGACCGCGTGTTCACCCACACGGCAGGCGTCGCCGCGCGCCCCTGGGAGCTTCTGCAGGCGCTTGAACTCTGCCGCGACCATGGCGTCGACCGCAAGGTTCTGTTCGCTTCAGGGTTCCCTTTCGATACGCCTGCGCGCGCGATCGAGGCGCTCTACGGCGTGAACGCGATGGTGCATGCGACGAGCCTCCCACGTGTGGCGCGGTCGGTGCTGCGCGAGATCGTCGAGCGCGACAGCATCAGCCTGCTCGGACTCGGTCGGCCGCCGGCTCCGCGCGATCGCGACGCGAACCGCGCGCTCGCGGGGCAGCATCCGCTTCGTCTACCCGAGGAGGAGCGCGCCGCGGCGCTTCCGCCGGGATCTCGTTCGGGAGAGAGGGCTTCATGAATCGACGCGATGCGATGGTGTGCGAGAACCGCCGGGACGCGATGCTTCCGCGCTGGAGAGGCGCCGCCGCGCTGCTCTCCGCCTGCCTCTTCGTCCAGGGCTGCGCGTCGATCGACCGGTTCTTCGAGGAGTCGCCGGGCTCGGTCGAGCTGATCGGCCTTGGCGCTCGTCCCGTGTTCCTCGGACGCGCGCTCGTCGCCGGGGCGTACGTGCGCAAGGAGAGCGAGGACAGCTACTGGTTCTCCGACGTACCGTTCGAGTCACTGCTCGCCCATGAGCGCGGTGAGCCGCTCCAGGATGCCCTCTTCGTCCACGCGCAACTGCTCTGGACGCCGAAGCCCGGGCTGACGCCGCTCGACTCGACCGCGACCAATCTCGCGCTGCGCGTCGTCGTCGTCTCGCGTGGCGAGATCGGAATCTACGGCGGAGCGGGGTTCGCCCGACCGGACGGGGACCCGACCGTCGGACCGATGTCGCTCGAAATCGAGGGAGCGACGCTCACGCTTCTCGACAAGACCCCGGGATTCCACGATCTCCTGAGTCCGGTCGGGCTCGACGCGACATTGCATGCGCCGCTTGCGCCGGAGGAGGCGAACCGATGGCGCAGGGGCGTCTCGCAGTTCGCGACGAACGCGCTTGGAAAGTCGATGTGGGTTGACGGCACCCCTCTGCCGGGGCTCGAGACAGCATCCCGTGCCGACGCCGCGCGTCCGACGACATGAGTCGTGCCGGCGGACGGTGCTCTCGAGCGCGACGGGGTGCCTGATCGCGCATGGACGCCTCGTCGCGACGGGGACGCGGGCGAACCGCGCTCGACTCCCAGTTCTCTCCGCGACCAACGCTCATCAGGCTTCGTCACGGGAGGCTTCGTGAAGGCAGGCTTCCAGCCGCTGGACCAGCCCCGCCGCCACCGAGCGCGGCGTTGGCGACAGGATGCGCACCGCGCCGCCGATACGGTTGATGCGGAGCGCGGTCGCGATCAGTTCAAGTTCCGGCCGCTCGGCCGCGCCGCCATACGCGACGTCGCCGAGAAGCGGCGCGCCGAGGTCCGCGAGCATCGCCCGGATCTGGTGGTAGCGGCCGGTGTGCAGCCGGATGAGCGCATGCGCGTCCGCCGCGCGATCGGTCGCGCGCTCGATTGCGAGGATCTCGAGCGACGATGGATCGCCGCCGGACCGGACGCATCGGGCGATCCGCCCTTCCCGCCGGAGGTACCGACGGTGGGTGCCGAGGAGTTCCGGCCGGGCATCCTTGGCAGACAGCCGGGCGAGATACCACTTCGCCCAGCGACCCTCCTGGATCTCGCGCGCGTGGTGCGCGGCGCGCGATCGGTCGGCCGAGACGACGAGCACTCCGGACGTCGGCCGGTCGAGGCGATGGGGCAGCTGGGCGTCGGGCCAGGCGAACTGGAGCCGCGCGCGCGCGATGACGGAGTCGCTCGGCGCAGCATCGCGCGATGCCGTTTCGGGCCGCTCGCTCGACAGCCCCGCGGGCTTCTCGACGGCGACCTCGTGCTCACCCGTCCAGAGCACCTGAAGCGGTGGGAATACGCGCGGATCGCCGCGACGAGGTGCCGGTGCTTCCGCGCGGCGACGCTCCGCCTCCCGGCCAGCCTTGCGCGCGCCACCATCCTTCGCACCCTCGCCCGTCACGCGCTGATGAACCCTTCGCGCACGGCGTAGAGAGCGAGCTCGACGCGGTCGTGGATGTCGAGCTTCTCCATGACGCTCGTGACGTGCTTGTCCACGGTCTTCACTGAGATTCCGAGCATCTCGGCGATCTGCTTCTTCGCGTAGCCCCGACCTACGTAGCGAAGGACCTCGACCTCGCGCTCCGAGAGCGCCGCACCGCGAGTTCCCATCACCTTGCGGCGCCGCATCTCCGCGGCGCTGCCGCGCACGCGCTCGGCGGCGCGCGGCGAGAAGTACTGCTCGCCTCTCGCGACCGAACGAACGCCCACCGGGATCCCGCTCGGGTCGTCGCTCTTCACGACGTAGCCGAGCGCGCCCGCCTTCAGGGCCTGCTCGATCGCGCGGTCCGAATCGGTCGCGGTGAGGAACATGATGGCGGTCGTAGGCCGCAGTTGAAGGATGTGGCTCGCCGCGTGGAAGGCATCCACCCCAGGCATGTCGACGTCGAGCAGCACCACCTGCGGAGAATGCTTGTGCGCGAGTTCTACGGCATCCGCCCCATTCGATGCTTCGGCGACGACTTTGATGTCATCCGTCTCCTCGAGCACGGAGACGAGCGCGGCTCGGATGAGCGCATGGTCGTCGACGACGAGGACAGTGATGGTCTTGGTGGGTGCCATGATCGTGGGGGCAGCATACACACTGCCGTTTCGCCGCGCGAATTCGTTGCTTTTGTCGCTCGTGGACTGCATGGGCTCGACTCCTTCGACGGCGGATCCGGAACGGGCTGTCGACCGTCCGCAACGACGCGACGATCGACCTCGCCGACAATCCTCGATCAACCTTCCCCGTTCTTTGGGGTTGCCACCTCATGGAATGAATTCCGGACATCCGTATCTTCCAAACGTCCGGTGCGAGAAGGGCGGTTCGCGCATCGGACGATCAGTGGATGGCCCGCGGGCCCCTGTGCGAGGATCAAGTCATGGTGGTTTCCCAGCAACGCTCGACGCTCGTGCTCGAACTCTTCGATGCGTACTACGAGCGGGTCTACGCCTTCCTCCGGAAGTCGACAACTCCGGATGTGGCCGAGGATCTGGCCCAGGAGGTCTTCCTCCGACTGATGCAGCACCCCGAGCTCGAGCGGCTCGAGATCTCGATCAGCTATCTCCTCAAGATCGGCCACAACCTCCTCCGCCGCCGCTTCTCGCGGGCGGCCCGGCTCCGCGAGCTCCTCGAGGAGCGCATCCATCGCGAGGGTGGCGACCCGGAACTCGGCAACTCGAAACTCGGAGACTCCGGGGACGGCCCGACCGCGGTCGGAATGACCGACGGGGTCCTCGAGACCGCCCTCGGACTCCTCGGGCGCGACGAGCAGGACGCGATCCGACTGATCGTCTGCGAAGGCAAGAGCTACCAGCACGCCGCCGAGGCGCTCGGCGTCTCGGTGACGACGATCAACAACTGGAAGCATCGCGGCATCGTCAAGCTGCGCAAGTACATCGAGGAAGCGGGCGAAGCGACCGCCCTCGTGGCGGAAGAGGCGGCCGCGTCGCCCCGCCGCCTTCCGCGGCGCATCCCGCGCGTCGAGACCACGACCGATTTCAGCGCGGAGACCATGACGCTCAAGCCCCGTTCGCGCTCCACCATCCGCTGGCAGTCGCGGTCGGACGAGGTCGCCTGACGAACCAGGCGCGTCGGGCGGGTGACGATCGGTGTCGCCCTCACCTCGTTCCGCCGGATCGACGCTCATGCGAGAGTACCCCAGGACCCGTCGGCGCATGCCGGCGGGTCCTGTCCATGAATCCGGTCGGGCGAGGGGCGCGCGTCCGGTCAGAACCAGAGGCCGAGGGCGAAGAATCCCGCGCCGGCCAGCATGGCGACAATCAGCAACCACACGACCATGGCGTGGAGCCGACCGCGCAGGCGGTGCCGCCCGTGCCGGATGGTCTCCCCGTCGATCCAAGTGAAGCACTTCGGACAGACGTCCGCCGCGTCGTAGATCTCGGCGCCGCACTCAGGACAGAAGGCGGTTTCGGAGGAGAAGCGCCGACGATCACGCTCGTCGTGCTCGTCCTCTTCATCGCGCTCGAAGTCGTCGTCTTCGGGATGGACGTGCCGGTCGGGCATGCGGAATCCTCGCCACCGTACGATACCGGGATGCCGCCACTCCAGAGCACTTCAACCCCCATCGGCGCCTCATGTCCTGACTTCGACCTCCCGGATCCTCGGGGATTCCGCATGGCCCGCAAGGACGCCGAAGGGAAGCCCCTGCTCGTTCTCTTCCTCTGCAACCACTGCCCGTTCGTGAAGCACATCCGGCATGAAGTCGCCGCGCTCGCGCGCGCCTACATCCCCCGCGGCGTTGCGGTCGCGGCGATCAGTTCGAACGACCCCGACCTCTATCCGGATGACGCGCCGGACCGCATGGCTGCGGAAGCGTGCGATGCCGGATACTGCTTCCCCTACCTCTTCGATCGGACGCAGGAGGTCGCGCGGGCCTTCGACGCGCAGTGCACGCCGGACATCTATCTCTACGACCGCGGCCATCGACTGGCCTACCGGGGGCAGCTCGACGCAAGCCGTCCGAAGTCGGATATCCCGGTGACGGGCCAGGATCTGCGCAGCGCCCTCGATGCCGTCCTCGCCGGCAGGTCGGTCCCGGGTGAGCACCTGCCGTCGGTCGGTTGCAGCATCAAGTGGCGCGCCTAGGTCGCCTCGGTCGCCTCGGCCGCCTCCCGCAGGCACACGCGGTACGGACGTGAATCCTCGGATAGTGCCGGCTGAAGCGAGTGAGATCCGCCAACCCGAAACGAAAGAACCCGAAAACGAA
>JBIIYI010000495.1:0-2593 GCA_044346895.1 Phycisphaerales bacterium | reverse complement strand
CGTCGAGCGGCGCGAGACCCCCGGGAGGCGCGGGCAGATGCGCGGTCGCGAGGCGGCTCTGCCCCTGCGACGTGCCGGGGGTCGTGTCGACGAAGAGATCGAGCGACGAGCCGTCGGTGGGAAGGTTGCCCGAGATCGAGACGCGCAGCGCGTCGCCGTCCGTGCGCACGAACAGCTGATCGAGCTCGCCGACGTTGTCGCCGATGCTCGATGCCGCGGACTGCGTCGCGACGTGGGCG
Source organism: Phycisphaerales bacterium (assembly GCA_044346895.1). Taxonomy (GTDB): domain Bacteria; phylum Planctomycetota; class Phycisphaerae; order Phycisphaerales; family SM1A02; genus QWPT01. Next base: position 2,354 of record JBIIYI010000495.1, on the reverse strand, counting down.
AGCGCGCCCGCGTCGAACGGAATGTTCCGCCCGTCGATGTCGGCGTGCGACGTGTCGACGGGCGGGGTGAGCGCGGCGCGCGCGATGAACCAGCCGCGCGCCGACAGCGACACCGGATACGACGCGCGGTTCGACGGCGTGATGGCGGCGAGGCTCGCGCCCGTCTCGAGGCTGGTGGGGACGGTGCCTGCCTTCGGCACGGTGAAGCCCGAGAGGTTGACCGTCGTCGCGGTCGAGCTCGAGTTCAGGTTGATGACGACGAGCACCGTCTCCGACGCGTGGTGCCGCACGAAGGCGTACACGCCGCCGTTCGGGCTCGTGACCGGCAAGTACGAGCCGCGCCGCAGTGCGATGGAGTTCCTGCGGACCGCGATGAGCGCGCGGTAGGTCTCGAGCATCGAGCCCGCGACCCCCTTCTGCTCCTCGACGCTGCGTCCGTCGTTGTTCGCGCTGAAGGCGGGCGGCACCGTGCCCGAGGTCACCGCGGGGTAGTTCGACATGGGCGCGCCCGCGACCGCCTTCCACTTGAAGGGCTCGCGCATCGGGATGTCGTCGGCGTCGGTGCCGGTCGACGCCTTCGTACCGCGCATGCCGAGCTCGTCGCCGTAGTAGATGTTGGGCGGAAACGGCTGCGTCATGTGGATCGCGGCCATCACCTTCTGCCGGGCCGTGCTGTTCCCGAGCACCGACGCGATCCGGTCGGAGTCATGGTCGCTGACCTGCGCGATCGCGAGCTTTCCCGCGGGAATCGCCGCGTAGGTGGAGGCCGTCGAGCCGTAGAGGCCCGACGCGTTGCGCAGGTTCACGGCATCGCGCGAGGCGAACTGCCAGGGCTTCGTGAGCACCGCGCTGAAGGCGTTCGGCGCCACGAGATCGGTGCCGTAGTTTCCCCAGTCGCTCGGCTCGCAGAAGATGAAGACGTCGGGCCGCACCGCTCGCAGCGCCGAGCACCACTGGTTCCAGAAGTCGATGTCGGCGCCCCAACCCTCCCCGCCGGACGCCCATGCGTGGTCGAGGCGGAAGCCGTCGACGCCGTCGGACACGTCACCGTCGCCGTTCGGATCGAGCCACTTCCTCGCCCAGTTCGTGATCGCGCCCACGGTGGCGGGGTTGTCGAGATTCCAGTGGATGAAGCCGACCTGCGCGCCGTTCCACGTGTTGAAGGTGTAGCCGACGTAGGTCGAGTTGGCGGCGTTCGTGAACGCGAGCCAGGAGTCGTACGGGCTCGCGGGGTTCTGGAACGCGGACTGGAAGTACGGCGAACCGTGGCTGATGCCGTAGGCGACGAAGTCGAGGATGACCTTGATGCCGCGTGCATGCGCCGCGTTCACGAACGCCAGGAACTGCGCCTCGGTGCCGAACCGCGGGTTCATCGTGTCGGGCACGCCGTGCTGGTAGCCGTGGTACGCGGGCGACGGGAAGATCGGCTGCAGGTACACCATCGTGACGCCGAGGTACTGGAGGTAGTCGAGGCTCTCGACCGCGGCCAGTCCGCCGAAATCGCCGAAGCGCGACTGGATGGCGCCCGTCGTGTCGAGGTTCGAATCGCGCCAGGCGATCGGCATGATCTGGTAGATCACCTCGTCCTCGTGGGGGCGGACGATCGGCGCCTGCGCGTGCGCCGCCTGGCCAGGGAGCGGAGTCAGCGCCGGCAGCAGGCCGCCGACGATGACGGCGATGAGCCGTCCGACGAGTCCACCGAAGTGGCCACCGAAGAGGCCCCCGACGAGGCCCCCGACGAGGCCCCCGACGAGGCCCCCGAGCCGCCGCCCGCGGAGGATTTCGGGAAGTCCGACAGGAAGCGTTCGAAGGTGCTCGGCGACCGGTTCGCGCATGGACGGAAGGTACTGGCTCGCGACGCGCTGTCCACGCGCCGTGGGGCGATCGGCCGACAATCCGCGTCCCTGCCGCCGGAATCGAGTCGTCGCGGCCGCGTCACGTCCCGCAGAAGGTGCGATAGCCGCAGAACTCCGGCGGCGCGGGCTCTCGGAACACCGCGTCGTCGGCGTGTGGATCGAACGGCCTCCGCACTGCGGCGACGAGTCGCTCGAACGGCGAGAAGTCTCCGGCTTCCGCGGCCGAGAGCGCCTCCTCGACGCGATGGTTGCGCGGGATGATCGCGGGGTTCGACGCGCGCATGCGGTCGCGCGCGGAGACCGCGCCTGTAACCACGCCTGTGACCCCGCCTGCGACCGCGCCCGCACCCCCTGCGTTCGGACCTTTGGCGGCGGCGCCTTCCTCAACCGATCCTTCGCGCGCAAGCCTGGCGCTCCACCGCTCGATCCACGCGGGCGGCAGGCCGCCTGTCGCCGCGAACCCCTCGGCCAGCGCGCGGAAGGTGTTCGTGAAGTCGA
>JBIIYI010000086.1:0-9395 GCA_044346895.1 Phycisphaerales bacterium | reverse complement strand
CGGGGGGGGTATTCCGTTTCGGGCCCGGCTTTTTGGGGGGGGGGCCCGGGGGGGGTGGTCGCGCGGCGTCTCGGGGTCTGAACCGCCGGGTCGCCCGACTCCCCCGCTGGCCGACCGGATGGGCCGAAAGTCTCGCGTCGATTTCAATCTCGGGTCTCTCGCGGAGCAGGGTGCCGGGTTAAGAGAGGGTCGGTCCCGCTGGAGCGGTCACTACCCGAAGTCTGAGGCATCGGGGGTCGGCCCCGCTGGAGTGGTCACGACCGGTTGCGAACGGTGACCCGCGGGTGATGACTCCGCTCACGCGGAGGGGTCTGGTGCGTCCATAGACGTTGAGGTCGCTCAAGATACTCCGATGCAACGCCTCGGAGTGCGCCGGAATCGCCGACTCGCTGCTGCAGCGAGGGACAATCTGGGACAGGCACTCAACCCTCGTGAAACGCGCGGGTCGATCAGTTCGACTCGGTCAATTGTGGAGCCCTCAAATCCGGTGCCTGTCCCCGATTGCCTTCAAACTCGGTGCCTGTCCCCGATTGTCCTCTCGGCGCTTCCTCGGCTCGCGCCCACACAATCGTGACATCGACGGTTGCAGAGTGTCGGTGAAGCGTGTCGCGGAGGCGCGTTCCCGAACTTGTGAACGGCAGCGCAGTACGCGACTTTCCGTTTGGAGGCCATGTAAACGGCAGGTAAAGTCTCGGAGTCCCGTTCCTGTCCCCTCCCTGTCCCCTCCCTGTCCCCTCCCTGTCCCTCCACATGAAAGGTCCCCAAGATGAGCAATTCCCCCGCGTCTGTTCTCGCGTCTCCCCGTGCATCGCGTCGTGGGCCTCGTCCTAGCCTCTTCGCCTCCGTTGCCCTCGCAGGCGTTCTCGCAGCGACGGTGTCCCGCAGCGCAAGCGCGGATGTCACGGTCAACTTCACGAGCCTCAGCTTGAGCGGCTTCGATTACATCGACACGGCCACCCTCTTCAGCGGCATCACATACACCGGCTCGCTCACCGCGGTGACCGCCTGCATCACGCTCGATGGCTCGACGAACGGAGTCATGTGCAGCGAGTTCAGCGTCTACATCGATGTTCCGCCACTCTCCACAGGTGGGCTTCTGCAGGTCGGCGGGTTCAACAATCTCAGCGCGGCCCAGCGGTACTTCTGGTCTCAGGGCAATTCAAGCGCGATCGGTACATCCATCCATGAGACCGTGACCCTCACCTCCGCCATCGCATTGGACTCGACGCAGGTTGGAGGACCGATCGTGTACTTCGGGAACAACAATTCCAGTCCCAGTCTCGGCACATGGACCGGAAGCGTCACATTCCACGGACTCGACGGCAACGGTGGTGATCCGTGCATTCCCGCGCCGAGCGCGCTCGCTGCGTTCGCAATCTTCGGCCTCGGAGCCAGACGCCGGCGTTGATCTGCAAACTCGCGGCTGATGCCGAGGATTCCGCGTGTCGCTGGGGACGCGGGCGGAACTGGGCGATCACACGCCCCTGACGCACCTCTCGGCGCGTGGTGGCTCTACAGGCGCTCGACATCCGCTTCACGCGGTCGGCGGCGTGAGGGCGTGTGATCGGCGCGACATGTACGGACACGTCAACCATCCACGCAGGTGATTTCGCCGGATCGATCGAAGTCGCGGCGAGAGCGGTTCAACACGGACGGGAACCGTCGTCTGGCAATGCCTAGGCGCCGAGCCTCCACTGCGAGGCGCGTGTCGCGACATCGAGCATCGCGCCGACGGGTCTCTTTCAAGAGAGCGGGCGGAATCTGCGCCTGCATGCCTTGATCTCTCGCCCGACCCGATGCTCACTGTGTGCCACGCCGCCGATGGCGGCACGCACGAGATGAACCCCGACGGAGACATCCATGCCTGAGAAGAAAGAGGCGGCGGCCGACGAGGCCGGGATCGAGAAGCGCATCCGCGCCCTCGACCGGATGACCACCGGCGAGCCGGCCGACGAGTACGAGCGACTCCACTGCGGCGAGTGCCGCCCGCGGCACCGTGGTCGCCTGATCCGCCCGACCGGCGCCTGCCCGTCCGATGCCGGACAAGCATGAGGCTCCGATCCTTCGGACTCGCGCGAGCCCTGCTGCCCGCTCTTCTTGCGGCGCTGCGCTCGGCGTGTTGAGCAATTTGCGACATCGCGTGCAGGTCATGCCCCTGCGGCCTTCACGGCGGTTCTCGCGCTGCGAGCGTCGCGCAATCCGAACGGCGGCTTTCCCGTCATGACCAGACTGCGCTTCGGTAGGAGCAGCATGAATGCCGTCACCGACGACGCGGTCATGCGGGCATCGGAGCCGTAGCCCGCGTTGTCGCGATTCGGCTGGTAGTAGAAGGTTCCGTCCGCGCACTGCGCCAAGGCGAACCACCATCGGTTCGCATCCATGAGTTTGCGAAAGCTCGCGGGATCGACGCTCGCGCCAAGCGCGGTGAACGCCATGCCCATCGGCGGCGATCCGTGCGTATCCGGGAAACTCTGCGGATGTTGGCCGATCACCCGCGCATGCACGCGGGCACGCTCTCGATACGCGTCCTCGGGATACGGGCTCATGGAATACGCGATCGCAGCCGCACCCGTGCGACCCATGTCTGCCCAATCGTCTTCGCCTCCGCCCTGCCGATCGCCGTACCACACATAGCCATTCGGGCCGCTGCCGCGCTTGAGAAAGTCGTACGCAGCATCGTGTCTACTCCGATCGATCGTGATGCCGCATCGCGACATCAGCGCGTAACCGAGCGCGCCTTGTGCGGTGATCATCGCGATCGGACCGTAGCCCTCGAATCCAGGATTGTGCCCCCATCCGCCATGCGCATCGCGCGGACCGGTTGGATAGCTGTCGGGGTGCGACTCCCTCGACTTCGGATTGATCTGCGACATGTCGAGGTATTGGCCCGACTCGATGAAGTCGCGCACCTCCTCGAGCTCCGGAAGCACCCACGCGGCGCGTGTCGCGAGGTAGTACTCGCTCATCACGATCGCAGCGCCCATGTAGGTCCAGTTCGGAAGCGACAGGTTCGCCGCTTCGTCGGATGCCTTCGTCGTCGTCGCGAGATGCCGCACGCAACGCTCGACCGCCTGCATGTAGCGCGGTTCACCGCTTGCAAGGAGCGCCAGCGGTGCGAAGGTGTTGTGCACTGGATCACCGAAGGACCCATCGGCGCGTTGGTTCTTGACGAGGTACTCGAGCAGTTCACCTGCGATGCGCTCAGACTTCGCGCACTTCGCGGGATAGTCCTTTGCGAAACTCCCGTAGGTCGTGCCGACATCGAGCGTCACCGTGACATCCTTGCCGTCGCGCCGCAGCATCAGTGTGAGTTTGCCGGGAGTCTGCGCGTTCAGACGCTTCGTTTCGGAAGTGGTGTCTTCGCGCGCGGGAGTTTCGCGCGCGCTGCGTTCTCTCTTCTGCGCAGCCTCGAGCGCGGCCGCGAACTCCTCGATCGGCCCCGCCGCGCCAAAGACTTCCTCGCCGTAACCATCTCGGTGCGCCTCGCGAAAGAGATGACCGCCCGCGCCAATGATGTGGTCACCGACAAGAACGACGCCGCTTGCGGGTGTTCCCGCGAAGACGTGGCGGATGACGAGCGACTTCGGCGCGTCGGCCACGAGTTCCGCACGCATGCCTGTGATGCCGAGGTTGTAGAACCAACCGGGAACCTCGGCGTCGGGACCGCTCTCCGCGCCTTGCCTCCACGGATGACCGCTCTCGTTGTAGTCGACCTGCGCAGCGGCAGACGCGGCGAAGAACTGCGACGACACGAGTGTGATCGTCGAAGCGATGAAGGCCGTTGCTCGTTGACGCATGACGAGACCGTATCAGACGCGGCGTCACACCGACTTTCCGAAAATCATCAGCGCGCCGAGCGCGGCTTGGGCGAATGAGAAGCCCGTTTGCAATCCGATGACGGCGAACACGGTGTTTCGCGAAGGCACACGCCGAGCGAACCAGAGATGAGGACCAATCAGCGCGGCGAACCACACGATCAGAATCAGCGATACGAACGCAGTTTCGGAGAGGCCGACGAGCGCGAAGATCAGGAGCGGCATCCCCGTGAGACCACCGAAGAGGAGCGCCGCTTCGCTCGACGTGTCGAAGGATGACTTCGTTGCGAGGATCGCCAGGATCGGCCACGGCGCCATGACGCCGAGCGACACCGCGAAGAGTTTCAGAGAACTACCAACGGTTGGCCGCTTCGAAGGCGCGCCGCGCGTCGCTGTTTGATCGACCGACGTCACTTCGCGCGGCGCAGTTGGTGGAGTTCGGGCAGCAGTCATGCGCGGTGAGCGTACCGCGCGTATGCCGTACTTTTGGGCAAAATCCAGCGCATCACAGCGATGTGAAGATCGGATGAAGGCGGGTGCATTCTCGAGAAGGCCTGTGGAGTCTCGCGAAGTCTCGCGAAGCCCTCATCGTTCAACGCCGTCACTCAACATCCTCACTCAACATCCTCACTCAACATCCTCACTCAACGCCGCCGACCAACCAACGCTCCAACTCCACCTCATCGCGGATTGGGATCTCATCGAGGCCCGTGCGCGGCAGATCCGGAACCAACTTCCGCACGCGATCGACGATGCCAGCGTGCAGCGCGGCAAGTCGCCAACCTTGGCGCTGGTAGAAGCGCATGGCAGCGGTGTTGTCGTTGGTGGTGGTGAGATAGATGCGCTTGCAGCCGTGCTCGCGCGCGAAGCGTTCGGCCGCGGCCAAGAGCGCTGCACCCGTGCCCGGCGCCTTGCCACGACTACTCAGTGTGATCACCTCGCACTGCCACGCGCCCGGATCCATGTTGAGCGTGACGAGGCCGGCGAATGCGTCCGCGCCCGCGCCCCCCTCCACGACCTCGGCAACGAAACCGGGCAGTGCATCGGCTTGATGACAGCGACCAAGCGACCAGATTCGGTGCGAATGCCAGTGTGTTTCAAGTTCTGCGCGCACTTCAGAGAGGTCGCGCGGCTCGATGGGACGAATGCGAAGAGGCATCGCTCCAATGTACGGGAGCGAAGCGGAGAGAGCGACGGAAGGTTCATGCGAGCCGCGCGCCAACGCGCTCGCCGCACGACGAGGTGCGTCCCTGGGCTTTCGCGCAGTTTCGGGCACGTTTCTGGCACGTTTCGCACGCCATCCGCTCGGTACGCGCTCGGAATCGGACTCAAGTACAGTGAAGCGCACGTCCGTCCTTCGACTCGATCTCGGGCCACACATGCAGATGAACAAGCTCACCCCCGCTTCCACCGCTCGAGCCACAAGCCGAACGATGCACGCGCGACCGATTACGAGCGCACTCACGCTCGCCCTCACCTTCGGCCTCGCGTCGAGCGGCTGCCAGGTCGCGAAGCAAACCCTGCGCGCCGACTTCACCGACTTCAACACGATCATTCAGCGCAGTCAGAACGAGCAGATGCTGCTCAATCTCGTGCGCATGCGCTTCCGCGAGGCACCGCTCTTCTTGCAAGCCGGATCGCTCACCGCGTCCTACGAGAACACCGTCTCGGCCGGCGCAGACGCCACAGCACAGCAAGGCGATCAATCACTCATCGGAGTGACGGGCACCTACACCTTCTCGTCGAAACCGACGATCGCGTACACGCCCGTCGAGGGCCAGCAGTATGTGCAACAGTTGATGAACGAGATTCCTACGTCGCACTTCGGCATGCTGCTTCGTGCGGGTTGGCCGGTGCAGAAACTCTGCGATCTTCTCGTCGAGAGTGTGACGCCAACGGGCGGAGAACTTCTGTCGGCGCGGCCGAAGTCGCCATCCCATCATGAGTACAAGGAGTTTGTTGAGACGCTTGTCGCAGCGGAGGCCGTTGGGCAACTTGCCGTTGTGAAGCGTGCCGATGGCGGCTTCGATCTCAAGGTCGAGAGCAGGACGATCGCGCTTGAGAACTTCCGCTTGCGGTCGCTCTTCTCCGCGATGTTCGAAGCCGCGGAGAGTATTGAGGTTCCCGAACCGCAACGCGATTGGACGACTGCCGCGAGTACGTCGAACGAACTCCACATTCGCGCGACCGCGAAGCCGGATATCGACGCGCTCGTGACCGTCGAATACGCGGGCTGGAACTACAGCATCGCGAACGACGACGTTCGTTCGAAAGACACGCTCGCGCTCTTCATGCAACTCTGCCGCATTCAGTCGGGCGCACCCGCACCAGGCCCGGTGCTCACCATTCCCGCGCGGTGAGGCGTGCGGCTGTGGCGCCGAGACTTTCACGCGAGCTCTTCCCGACTGCTCTTCACGCCCGCTCTTCACGCCCGTTCACTATGCCAGTTCTCCACACCGGTTCTCGACGGGTCGGCGTGCATGGCTCGGTGCATGGTTTTTTGCACGGTTCCGTGCATGGTTCTCGAAGTGGTACGCCACGTGCCGCCACCGCACGGAACGCGAAACCTCGATCCGCAACGCAAAGTTCCTCGGCGGCGACCGAGAACCCATCAACCTCTCCGTCGAAGTTCCGTGCGCGGCTCGAATCCGCGCCGATTCGCCTCTTCCCTTTGACACGCGCGACTTCGGAGCCACCCTCCGCCATTCTCGGCCGCGCGTGACACGACCAACGTCGTTCCCGTCCGCAAGTTCTCTGATTGAGTGCTTCCTCGCACAACAAGTTTTTTCACAATGGACCCCGCGCACACGTCCCACGACCCAACTCGCCGTTCCTTCCTCCAAACCTCGGCGATGCTTGGTGCCGCGATGTGGCTCCCCGCGTTCCGCGTGATGCCGGGAGTGTCGATGGCACACCCCGGCAAGGGCGGATGCCCCGAGCCGCCGAATTTCCCCAAGCGCATCCCCGTCTTCAAGCAGGCGTATCGCAACTGGTCGGGTGAGATTTCGATCGATGCGATCTGGACCGCCACTCCGTCGTCGCCGCATGACATCGTGACGCTTGCGAATTGGGCGCACGCGAACGGTTGGCGCATCCGTCCGCGCGGCATGAAGCACGGTTGGTCGCCGATTGGCGTCGACCCCGATGCAACGTGCGAATCACCAACGCTGCTCGTCGACACCACCGCGCATCTCACATCGGTGTCGATCGACGCTTCGATGAACCCACCGACGGTCACGGCGCAAACCGGTATCTCGATGGAGGCGTTCCACACCGCGCTCCAGAACGCTGGCTTGGGCGTGACGAATTGCCCCGCACCGGGCGACCTGACGCTTGGCGGCGTTCTCGCGATCGATGGTCACGGTACATCGGTGCCTGCGGTGGGCGAGACACCGCGGCCTGGCCACACGTTCGGCACCATGTCGAACCTGCTCCGCGCAGTCACCGCTGTGGTGTGGGACACGACCTCAGAGACCTATGTGTTGCGCACCTTCCAGCGCTCGGATCCCGAGATGGCCGCGCTCAGCGTGCACCTTGGTCGCGCGTTCTTGGTCGAAGCCACGCTGCAGGTTGGTGCCAACGTGCGGCTCCGTTGCCAGAGCTATCGCAGTTACTCCGCCGCCGAACTCTTCGCAGCACCCGGCTCTGGCTCCACGGGCAAGACCTTCGCCGACTTCCTGAACGAAAGCGGCCGCGTCGAAACGATTCTCTTCCCCTTCACCGACAACCCGTGGTTGAAGGTGTGGACGATCACGCCAGAGAAGCCGTTCTTGTCGCGCGAAGTTTCCGCGCCCTTCAACTACCCCTTCAGCGACAACATTTCGAAGGAAGTCTCGCAACTCGTCGCGCAGATTACGACGGGCGCGGTTTGGCTCACGCCTGCGTTTGGTGCGGCACAGGCCTTGGCGGTGGACATTGGCCTGGCCACCGATCTTGCGTGGGATCTCTGGGGTTGGTCGAAGGATTTGCTTCTCTACATTCGCCCGACGACGCTGCGCGTGACCGCGAACGGTTACGCCGTCAGTTGCCGCCGCGCCGACGTGCAGCGCGTGATCAGCGAGTTCCATGCGAAGTACATCGAACTCCAACAGACCTACCGAGATCGCGGCGAGTACCCGATGAACTCGGCGGTCGAGATCCGCGTGTGCGGGCTCGACCATCCCGAGGATTGCCGCGTGCCCGGCGCGCAAGTGCCGCTTCTTTCAGCGTTGCGACCGTGGCCTTCGAAACCAGAGTGGGATACCGCGGTGTGGTTCGACATTTTGTCGATCCCCGGAACGCCCGCAGCGAGCAACTACTACGCCGAAATCGAGGAGTGGATCTACGCGAACTACGTCGGCGACTACGCAGGCGTGCGCGTCGAATGGTCGAAGGGTTGGGCGTACACCGACGCGGGCGGTTGGAAGAATGAAGGCGTGATCGGCACGAGCATCCCGGCGTCGTTCACGAGCGGCATGCCTGTTGATGCGAGTTTCCGCACCGCGGTCGACATCTTCGATGCTCTCGACCCGCATCGCGTGTTCAGCACGAAACTCCTCGATGTGCTGATGCCGCGCAGCGCGGATCTCAACCGCGATGGCAGCGTGGGCGCGCCGGATCTTGCAACGATGCTTTCGGCGTGGGGCTCCGGACGCGGGCCAGCTGACCTCGACAACAACGGTGTCGTCGGCGGTGAGGATCTGGCCGATCTCCTCGGACGTTGGACGACGAAGTAGCTGATGAGCGTGAACGCGTCACGCGATGCGCGCATCGCATGGCGCTGCTGTTTGGATGTGAGAATGAACACGGCCCGCGGAGAACTCCGCGGGCCGTGTGATTGCGACGAACTCAGGTTTCGCATCGCAGCGAAATGAAGCAGTCGAGCGACGCGCACGCTGCGCGAGCCTACTCAGCGACGCCGACGGCCCGCGAGGCCCGCGAAGCCTACGAGCGCGATCGCGCCAGGCGCGGGGACGGACGTCAGCGACAGGTCGAACAGCGTGCTCGAATACGAGACCGTCGGTTCAAGCTCGATGTAGAAGTCGAAGACGTAAAACTGGCCGTTCGTCGTCGCAGCAAGCGTGCCCCATTCGTTGAACGATCCTGCACTGAGATCTTCCAGAATCCGCGTGGCCAATGTGCCGTCCGCGTTGACGAGGCCGATCGTCAGATAGCCCAAGGCACTCCCAATCGTGCCGGTGAGCGAGAAGTCGACGTCACTCGTTGCGTAGAACGACTGCGTCCCAGAGAACTCGTACTGGTATCCACCGACGACATTCGCGGAGAGCGACGATCCGTTGGGCGTGAATTGACTGCACGTCGCCGAACCGGAATACGGACTGCTGTAGGACACCGGCCCATGCAGAGGACTCCCCGAAGTCTGGCTTGTTTGTGTCCCTTTCGAATCGACGCTGATGAAAGTGACCTCTGCAGGGACGCCACTGGGTGAAACCGCAAGGCCGACGACGCTTGCGCGTGCTTGACCGAGCGTTGCCGCGAAGGCTGTCGCCCCGATGGCGCCAAGAGTGATTGCAAGGTTCTTCATCGTCGACTCGTTCAGGGCTCAGCCCCGCTCATGAAAATGCACGCGGCGCGGTCACG
>JBIIYI010000494.1:0-2597 GCA_044346895.1 Phycisphaerales bacterium | reverse complement strand
CACGGCGTCAGCGCGAAGAGGAACGCGATGAGGTAGGCGCGCCAGAAGTGGTGGCCGTCGGTGCCGAACATCCCGGTGTAGCCGACGGCGGCGCCGCCGCCGAGGCCGATCAGCGCGATCGCGATCGCCACGTTGCGGAAGCCCATCGCGAACGACGGGAGCTCGATGTTGCCCGACCCGAGGTCGGCGTGCGTCGAGGCATGACCCATCACTGCACCTCACCCTTCTTGAGATTGTCGCGGAGCTCCGGCGGAACGTCCTGCAGCGAGGCGTTCTGCGAGAGCTGCAGCGCCTTCACGTAGGCGGCGATCGCCCAGCGGTCCTCGAGGTCGATCTGCGCGCCGTAGCCGGCCATGTTGCGGATGCCGTTGGTCGCGATGTTGTAGAGCATGCCGAGCTGGTGCTCGCGCACGGTCGGATCGTGCAGGCTCTTCGCCTGGACCCAGCTCGTGCCCTGCACGGGGCCCTCGGAGTTCGCCATCAGTTCGAGCGCGCGCTTGTTGACCGATCCGTCGCCCCAGCCCGCGTAGCCGTGGCAGACCGCGCAGTAGATGTTGTAGCGCTGCTGGCCGCGCGCGAGGAACTCGGGCGTCATCGACATGCCGGCGGGCAGCGCGTCGGCCCACTTGCCGTCGACCGCGCCCTCGTGGAGGTGCGCGTCGAGCATCGTCTCGCCCTGCGCGACCGTGCCCGCGACGGCGTAGCGCTGCGCGCGGCCGTCCGCGAAGAGCGGGTTGACCGCCTGCGACTTGAACTTCGGCTGGAAGTCCATGTCGAAGAAGATGTGGACGGCGCGGTTCTCGTCGGGCGTCGAGCGGACGCGCGCGATCACGACGGGCGGGATCGTCAGCGCGCAGGCGGCGAGGAGGCCGGTGAAGATCATCCAGCGGGGAGGCATCGGAATCATGCGTCAGTCCTCCACCGTCTCGATGGAGACGGGCGAGAGCGTCTTGAGGAACTCCTCCGTGCGCTTCGGGAGGAACTTCGGGTCGCGCGCCTCGATCACGATGAAGAAGCGGTCGTTCGACGCGCGTCGGAAGCGGTTCGAGGTGAAGAGCGGGTGGTAGAGCTGCGGCAGCCCGTTGAAGAGGAACATCAGCTTCACGGTCGCGAGCGCCGAGAAGAGGATGGTCAGCTCGAACATGACCGGGATGAAGGCCGGCAGGCTCATCGCGGGCTTGCCCGAGATGAGGAACGGGTAGCCGTGCACCCACACTCCGGCCCACATCGGGAAGTTCCACGAGTTGGTGTAGGCCTGGAGGAGGAACGCGACCAGCGTGCCGGTGGCGCCGGCGCCGAACACGAACCACGGGAGCCACGTGCGCTTCAAGCCCATCGCGCCGTCGAGGCCGTGGACGGGGAACGGCGTGTGGCAGTCCCACCAGCGGTAGCCCGCGTCGCGGCACTTCTCGGCGGCGGCCATGAGGTCGCCCGGCGTCTCGAACTCGGCGAGCAGGCCGTAGATCCGCGTCGGCTTCGCCGCGGGCTGACCGGCTCCGGTCTCGGAAGGTGTGGTGACGATCGTCGCCATGTGTGAACCTTGTGGTCTCTTGGTACCCGGCGTCCGGGCTCAGTGGTGTCCGTGCGAAGCGTCCCCGTGTCCGTGGTGGCCATGCTTGCCGGCGCCCGCGCCATGCGGGTCGGCCTGCGGCATGACCGCCTTCACCTCGGCCATGGCGATCATGGGGAGGTAGCGGCAGAAGAGGAGGAAGAGCGTGAAGAAGAGGCCGAACGCGCCGGCCATCGTGCCGATGTCGACCCACGTCGGGGTGAAGAGGTCCCACGAGCTCGGGAGGAAGTCGTTGGCGAGGCTCGTGACGATGATCACGAAGCGCTCGAACCACATGCCGACGTTCACGAAGATCGAGAGGACGAACATGATCGGGATGCTGGTGCGGATCTTCTTGAACCAGAAGAGCTGCGGCGTGATCACGTTGCAGCTGACCATGATCCAGTAGGCCCACCAGTACTGGCCGAAGGCGCGGTTGATGAAGGCGAACTTCTCGTACATCGCGCCCGAGTACCACGCGATGAAGAACTCCATCGAGTAGGCGTAGCCGACCATGCAACCGGTCACCAGGATGACCTTGTTCATGTTGTCGAGGTGGCGCAGGGTGATGAGGTCCTTGAGGCCGAACATCTCGCGCGCGGGGACGGCGAGCGTGACCACCATCGCGAAGCCGGAGAAGATCGCGCCCGCGACGAAGTACGGCGGGAAGATCGTGGTGTGCCAGCCGGGGAGCTGCGAGGTCGCGAAGTCGAACGACACGACCGAGTGCACCGAGAGGACGAGCGGGGTCGAGAGCGCCGCGAGCAGCAGGTACGCGCGCTCGTAGCGGTGCCAGTGGCGGTTCGAGCCGCGCCAGCCGAGGGCGAACATGCCGTAGGCGAGCTGCTGGACCTTGCCCTTCGCGCGGTCGCGCAAGGTGGCGAGGTCAGGGACCATGCCCGTGTACCAGAAGAGGAGCGACACGGTGAAGTAGGTCGAGACCGCGAACACGTCCCAGAGGAGCGGCGAGCGGAACTGCGGCCACATCTCCATCTGGTTCGGGATCGGGAAGAGCCAGTACGCGAACCACACGCGGCCGACGTGGATG
>JBIIYI010000493.1:0-2602 GCA_044346895.1 Phycisphaerales bacterium | reverse complement strand
CGCAACGGGCCGGGTGGGCCGGGCGGCTGAGGCGGCCGACCGCTCGCTTGGGTTGCGGCATCAGAATCCGCAGCTTCTCCTCCTGCGGGCCGTGTGCGACCACCGCCTCGGGAGGTCGGACGCTGCCATCGAGCGCCTTCGCAAGTTGCACGATCGTCGGCCACCGAACGCGGTCGAGGTCGCCGTCGCGCTCGCCGAGGCGCTGCACCGATCGGGGCGGACGGCCGAACTCGATGAACTTCTCGCAGGCGGCGGCGGCTGGCTGTCGGACCCAAGGGCGCTCCTCTTCCGGGCGCGTCTCGAGGCGAAGGTGGATCGGGCGAAGGCGATCCGCAGCATGCTCGAGGTGTTCCGAGCCGCCCCGCACCCCACGCTGCGGCGGATCGCCGGCTTCGAGGCGGTGCGGCTGCTCGACGCCGAACGGCGGTTCGACGAGGCGCTCGCCGTCGCCTCGAACGTGCATCGGGCGACCACCGGGCCCGTCGATCTCTCGGGTGTCGAGCGCGACATCGCCGCCACGCACGCGTGGCTCGACGAACTCGACCGCGGTGCGCCGCGCTTCGAGCCGGCGCCGCCCGTCTCGAACACCGCGCTCGTGATCGGGCTCCCGCGCAGCGGCACGACCCTTGTCGAGCAGATGCTCGACCGTCACCCGGCGATCACGGGCATCGGCGAGTACGAGGGCGCCTGGGCGATGCGCGAGGCGCTCGCCCTCGAGGGGCGTTGGCCGGACGCGCTCCGATCCCTCGACGCGGAATCGGCCGCGCGGCTGTCGCAGGACTACCTCGACGGTGCGGCCGCGCGGCGCCGCGCAGGAGCTTCGTGGACCTTCGACAAGTCGCTCTACCAGTGGCGGCTGCTTCCCGTGCTCGCCGCGGTGCTTCCCGGCGCCGCCTTCGTCCACATCGAGCGCGATCCGCGCGACTGCGCGATCAGCATGCATCTCTCGAACTTCCATCCGCGCTCGTGGAGCTTCACCCGCGATCTCGCGGCGATCCGGCGCGTGATCGAACTCGAGCGTTCGGTCGTGAGGCGTGCGATCGACGCGCTCGGCCTGCGCGCGGTCTCGCTCCGGTACGAGGACCTCGTCGCGTCGCCGGAGCGCGAACTGCGGCGGGTGCTCGACCTCCTCGGTCTCGAATTCGACCCCGCGGTCCTCTCTCCCGAGGAGAACCGGCGCAGCGTGCTGACGCTGAGCTTCGAGCAGGTGCGTCGCCCGGTGCACGCGGGCTCGATTCTGCGATGGAGGAACTACGCGAAGGCGTTCGACGCGTCGTGGGATGCGGCCCTCGCATGACGAGGCCGCGCGGGTTCGACCGTCAGGGCCCCGTGGGACGCGCATCGGGCGGAGGTATGCTCGGTGCGCGCGGCGGTCGCCGCGTGGAATCCTGAAGGACGGAGTTCGAGCGGCATGAAGCCAAGACCTGGCCAACCTCAACCGACGGGCCGACCGGGCGAGCCGCCCGAGGTCGCCGAAGTCGATCGCCTGCTTGCGGCGCAGCGCTTCGCGGAGGCGGTCGAGGTGGGGCAGCGTCTCATCGCGCGCTTTCCGAGGCTTCCGGCCGGATACACCGCGGTCGTGCGCGCGCTGCTGCCGACCGGTCGCCTTGCTCGCGCGTCGCAGACCGCGGATCAGGGGCTGCGCATCGCGCCAAAGGATCCGAACCTCAACCTGCTGAAGGCGTTCCTCGAGCATCGGCTCGGGAAGAGCGACGCCGCGATCGCGCGGCTGCGCGAACTGCTCGCGATGAAGCCCGCGAACGACGTCGAGGTGTCGTTCGCGCTCGCCGAGGCCATGCATCGCGCGGGCCGCGCGGCGGAACTCGACGCGTTCGTCGCCGAGGGCGGCCGCTGGCTCGCCGACGAGCGCGCGGCGGTCTTCAGCGCGCGGTCGACGGCGCGGCACGACCGGGCGCAGGCGGCCGAAGGTCTTGAAGCCACGGCGCGCGGCGCGCGCTCGGCGCTCCTCAAGCGGATCGCCGGGTTCGAGGCGGTGCGCCACCTCGATGCGGAGGGCCGCTACCGCGAGGCGTACGACCTCGCGCAGTGGGTGCATCGCGAGACGACGCCGCGCTTCGATCTCGGCGAGATCGAGGCCGAGATCGCCGCACAGGAGCGGCTGCTCGAGAAGGGGCCCGCGTTCTGCCCTCCGAAGGGGCCGCCCGTCGAGGGGACGGCGTTCGTCGTCGGCCTCCCGCGCAGCGGAACGACCCTGCTCGAGCAGATGCTCGACCGCCATCCCGCCGTCTCCGGCATCGGCGAGTACGAGGGGTCGTTCGCCGTGCGCGAGTCGCTCGTCGGACTCGGCCTCTGGCCGCAGAACCTCCGGGCGCTCGGCCCCGAAGAAGCCCGCCGCATCGCGGACGAGTATCTCGAGGGCGCGCGCGCGCGGCGGCGCGAAGGGGCGTCGTGGACCTTCGACAAGGCGCTGCAGCAGTGGCGGCTCCTGCCCGCGCTCGCGACGGTGCTGCCCGGTGCGGTCTATCTCCACATCGAGCGCGATCCGCGCGACTGCGCGATCAGCATGCACGTCTCGAACTTCCACCCGAAGGCGTGGGGTTTCACCGCCGATCTCGCGCAGATCCGGCGCGTGATCGAGCTC
>JBIIYI010000085.1:0-9437 GCA_044346895.1 Phycisphaerales bacterium | reverse complement strand
GGACGCGTGGGGCAGCGAGTGGATCTACCGCGCGCCGAGCACGATCCTCGAGGGCGCGAACTACGACATCGTCTCGATCGGACCCGACCGGCAGGAGGGTACCGAGGACGACATCACGAACCACGACGGGCGGCGCGACCAGGCCGACGGCGAGTTCAGCGATTTCTCCGGTTCCTCCGGCACTTCGGGCGCTTCCGGCGGATCGTCCTCGGGCGGCTGAACCGCATCCGGCGCGCCACGGGCGCGTCACGGGCGCGTCCGCGGGCCGACGACGCGCCGCGCGCCGTCTCGCACGGGCGCCGCGCAATGGAGTCTCGGCAGAGGCGCACGCGCCGCGGAAGGGCGCGCCCCGAAGAAAGACACGCAGCGATGGCTTCACGCACCACCTTTCCCCAGTCGCCGCGGCGCGGGCTCTCGATCCTCGAGATCCTCGTCGCGGTCGGCATCGTGCTCGCGGTCGCCGCGGTCGCGGTGCCGTGGACGCTCGGGTGGCTCGGGAGCCGCGAGCTCGACGACGCGGGCGACCGCATCGCGATGCAGATGCTGATGGCCCGCGCCGCCGCGCGCGAGGAGGGGCGCCCCGTCGAGGTGGTCGCCTCCGCCGAAGGCGGCAGCCGGAGCGTCGAGGCGCGCTGGGTCGCGCTCGACGGCGGTGAAGACGACGGCGGCGACGGCGACTTCCGTGGTGGCGGTGGCGACGGAGACGCGATCTCGCGCGGCGATCTCGTGACGCGCGACGGATTCCTCCAGTCGTCGATCGACGCGGAGTGGGCGTCGTTCGCGCTTCCGACCGGACTCTCGATCGACGTGGGTGCGGGTGGCGACGCGGACGACGCGATGCCGAGCGACGGCGACGAGCCGACCGCCGGAGGAAACGCCTCGCAGACGCTCGCGCTCTTCCTTCCGGACGGCACCGTCCTGATGGCGCCCGTCTTCATGCTGCGGACCGATTCGGGCGCCGCGCGCGCGATGCGCGTGGATCGCGCCACCGGTCGAGCGCGCGCGGTGGAGGGCGGCGAGGCGCGCCTCGGAGACGAGATGCTCGACGACGAGATCCTCGACGACGAGCTCGTCGATCGGCCCGAATTCGACGTGCCTGCGGACGGGATCCGCGGGAAGAATCGCTGAGGCCCCGCGTGCTGATGCTCGCGCCGCACCGGACGCGCGTCGACACGCTGCCCTCGACGATCGGTCGCCGACGCCTGCGCGGCGGCATCCTCCTCGAACTCCTCCTCTCGATCGCGCTCTTCGTCGGAGCGGCGCTTCTCGTACTCGACGCGATGGGCGGCGCGCTCGACGGCGTGCGGCGCGCCGATCTCCGCGCGCGCGCCATGGATCTCGCACAGTCGCGCCTCGCCGAGCTCGACGCCGGGCTCGTCGCGATCGGCGATCTCGGGGATGCATCGGCCGACGCGAGCGATGGCGGCGCGCGCGGCCCGTCGGACGATCTCGTGGTGTCGATCGAGCTTGCGCCGGTCGCGGGCGGCGGCGACGCGACGACCGCGCGCGCGACGGTGCGCGTGCGCATTCCGGATTCGACCGAGGAAGGCGCGATCGTGCTCGTCGTCGAGCGCGTCGTCACGATGCGCGAGCGACGCGAAGCGCGCGGAGAACGTCGATGATGCGCCGCGCGCGCCGCGCGTTCACGCTGCTCGAGGCGATCGTCGGCGTCGCGATCGCGGCGGCGCTCCTCGTCGCGCTCGGCGTCTTCGTAAGAAATCTCGGCGATGCGCGCGCGCGGCTCGCGACCGCGGCCGAGCGCGTCGAGTGCGCCGACGCGGTCTTCGCGCTCGTCGAGCGCGCGCTCGCGACGGCGGTGGTCGCCGATCCCGCGCTCGGCGCGGGCGTCGGCGGCAACGAGTCGACGCTGCGGATCGTGCGCGCGACGGTCGGGCTCGGCGAGGGCGACGCGCCGCTGCTCGCGGAGCGCGAGCGCTGCGAGGTGCGCCTCGATCCGTCGTCGTCGCGCATCGAGCTGGCGCGCGGCGAGCGACGCGACGCGATCGCGGTGCCCGTGCGTGCGATGCGGATCCGCTACCTCGGCGAAGGCGGCTGGGCCGACGCGTTCGACAGCGCCGACGCGGGCGCCTTTCCCGTGGGTGTCGAGGTGTCGATCTGGTTCGCGAACGGCGGCGGGGACTCCGCCGACGACACCGTCGCCATCGGTCCGCCGGACCGTCGCCGGTTCTTCCGCGTGCCCGGCGCGCCGCGCATCGATCCGCTGGCGCGCCGCGCGATCCTCGACGCCGAAGTGGCGGAGGATCCGCGCGAGGTCCCGGGCGGTCGCGACGAAGCGGCCGCCGATGCGCCGACGTCCGGCGGCCTGCGGCCGACTTCGCGCGGAGGTGCGCGATGACGCCGCGCGCGCGCAGGAATGCCGGCGGATTCGTGCTGCTCGCGGTGCTCGTCGTCGTCGCGGCGGCGATCCTCGTCGCGACCGGCGGGATCTTCACCGCGCGCTCCGCGACCGCCTCCGCACGCGCGTCGATCGCCGACTCGATGCTGCGCGGAGCCGCGCTCGACGGCGTCGCGATCGTGCGCGATCGGCTTGCGGACGACCGCGATGCGATCCTCGCCGGCGGGCGTGCGGCGCTCGAGGAATCGGGCGATGGCGCGGAACAGCTGCTCTTCGAGCGGATCGACGGCGACGAGCGCATCGAGGTGGTGCTCGCCCGCATGCCGCTCGGGAGCGCCGTCGAGGCCGAGGGCGCGAAGTTCCCGATCGCATGGCTCGACGAGCGCGCGTCGGCGCCGCTCGCGTCGGCGACCCGCTCCGGCGACGCGGCGGACGCACTCGTGCGCGCGCTTCGCGGCGCACGCGATGCGACCAGCATCGACGGCATCGTCGACGGGATCCCCGAGTTCGAGCGCGCGTCGGCGCTGCGGGCGCTGCTCGGTCCGCTCCGCACGACGGCGATCCTCGAGGAGGACGCCGACGCGCTGCCGCTCGTCTCGCTCGTGTCGGCACACGCGCGCGAGGTGCTGCTCGACGCCGGAGGTTCTCCGCGGCTCGACGTCGTCGCCGCGCTCGGACTCGCCGATGCGGAGCCGTCCGGCTCGGGACGGAGCGACGCCGCGCTCGATCGGTTCGAGGATGCGGAGATCGAGGCGTTCGAGGAGGCGGCGCGTCGTGCGGGTGCGGAACCCGACGACGGCGCGCTCGCGGAGACGCTGCTCGCGCGCGGCATCGGCGGCGAACGCCTCGACGCGATCCTGCCGACCGTCACGCTCCACGCGGGCGAGTCGGCGCCCGCGCGCGTCGATATCGCGCGTGCGACGCGTCCGGTGCTCGAGGCCCTCGCGGCGCGTGAGAAGCTCCCCGAGGATTTCGCCGAGCGCGTCGAATCGGTGCGCGCGACGCTCGAGGATGCGGAGCGTGCGGGCACGGGCTGGCTCGTCGCGAGGCGCGTCCTTTCCGTCGAGGAATACGCGCGCATCGCGGGCCGCATCACCTGGCGATCGACCGCGTGGCGCTGCCGCGTGGTGGCGCGGCTCGCGCCCGTTCTGGCCGAAGGCTGGGGCGCGGAGGATTCGTCTCGATCCGCGCTCGCCGCCGACGCGCCCCCATCGCGCGCGCTCGTCGCATTCGACGCGATCATCGAGATCGGTGGATCCGAGCCCCGCATCGTCTTCCTGCGCGACGTCTCGCTCCTCGACACCGCGCGTGCGCTCGCGGTCGCGCGCGTCGAGCATCGCCGCGGCACAGGCGACGCGGCGCAGCGGGGAGGGGACTCCGCGTTCGATTCGGAAGGCGACGCGGGTGCCGACGCGGGTGCCGACTCGGGTGCCGACTCGCGCGCCGATTCGGCCGCCGACGCGGGCATGGATTCGAGCATGGAGTCAAGCATGGATTCGAGCATCGAATCCGGTGGCGATGGGTTCCCTTCGGAGCCGCGACCTGCGACACTCGACAATCCGCCGCGGCCCGCGCGCGGACGGATCGATCCCTTCGGGCGGGACGTCGGAGGAAGCAGTTCGGAGCGCCGTCCGTCGTCACAGCGATAGCACCCGTCGGAGAGCGATCGGAACGCGTCGAAGCCGGGCGCGACCGAAGGAGGATGAGAGGGGTTTCTCGAGACATTGGCCGCATGAAGAGTTCCGCCGACAACTCCGATCCGCGTCGCAGCGCGGCACGCCGCGAGGCGCGGAACGTCGCGCTCGAGCGGCGCGACGACGCGATCCGCGCCGTGCGCTGCCGCCGCTCCGGCGCGCGCATCGAGGTCCTCGCCGCCTGCGAGCGCGTCGACGTCGCGGAGGATGCGCCGGTCTCGTCCATCCTCGGCGAGGCGGGCATCGCGTCGGCGCCCGCGATCCTCTCGATTCCGCGCGAGGACGCGGTGGTCGCGCTCGCGGAGCTGCCGGGCGACGACGAGGCCGACCTGCGCAGCATGGCGCGGATCGCGGTGGTGCGCGAGACCGCGGCCGAGGGCGTCGAGTCGCTGGGAGACTTCCGCTTCGAGCGGCGCGGCGAGGATGCGGCGCGCATCGTCGCGGTGTCGGTCCCGGCGAGGACCATCGCCGCGCTGCGCGGCTCGTCGGACGTTCCGATCCAGCGCGCCTCCGTGCGCGCGCTCGGCACGCTCGCGCTCCTGCGCGCCGCTCCCGAACTCTCGCGCGGACTCGTCCTCGTCGTGGACATCGCGCGCGATGCGGTCGAGACGGTGTTCGCGCGCGACGGCATGCTCGTCCAGTCGCGCGGAAGCTCGATTCCCATCGAGGCGCGCGACGGCGGGGGCGCCGGCGAGGCGATGCAGGCCGTGCGCTTCGCGCTGTCGACGCTGCGCGCCTCCGAAGGTGGCGCCGCCGGAACGCCGACGCGTGCGATCGTGCTCGCGTCGCGCGCCGATTTCGAGCGGATCTCGGGCGAACTCGCGCGCGTCGTGGGCGCGCCGGTCCAGCGGCTCGAGGCGCATCCCGCGGTCGACATCGCGGCGTCGGTCGATCCCGAGGCGCTGCGCGCGTCGAACTGGCCGCTCGCGGGCCTGCTCCTCGAGGACGAGGCTGCGCTGCGCTGCGACGGTTCCGCGATCGACCTTCTCGCGCCGACCGGTCCGATCGATACTGCGGCACGGATGCGCCAGCGCGCGCTGATCGCGGCAGGCGTGCTCGTCGTCGCGGCGCTCGCGGGATGGACGCTCGGCGCGCGCGAGTGGCGGGCGCTCGAGGCGCGGCGCGACGATCTCGAGGCGAAGGCGCGCAACGCGCTGCCCGAACTGCGCCGTGCGAAGCGCGACGACCTCCGGCTGCGGCACATCGACGCCTACGCGAGGCTCGCGCCCGACTGGCTCGCGCACTTCGACCTCCTGCGGCGGTTCGCGCCGGATCCGACGCTCGTCGTCCTCGACGGGATGACGGCGCAGCTCTCGGGAACCGAGATCGAGTACGGGCGCGACGGCGCGTTCGTCGCGACGCCCGAGATCCGCTTCGTCATCGACGGCGAGGCGAAGGACCGCGGCGTCGCCGACGGGCTGCGCGACGCGCTCGTCCGCGAGAAGGGCTACACGCTCGGCTCGACCGGCGCCGACACGCGCGGTGGGCGTCGTCTGCCGTCGCCCTTCGCCTACACGCTCCGCACCGCCGACCTCGCGCCGCGCGAACAGGGTGACGCGGCCGACGCGTCGACCTCCGGCGCGCCGACCTCCGACGCGTCGACATCGCAAGCGCCGTCATCCGAAGCGCCGTCCACGAAGGCGAACGCCTCGGATCGCGCGGCGCGCCAGGAGCAGTCGCCATGAGCGCTCCCGGTTCCAATCAACCAAGCGTCCGCCGACGGCGACACTGGCTGGCGCGGCACTGGCTGACGGTCGCGATCGCGACGGCCGCGCTCCTCGCCGGTGCGATCGGGTTCGTGGTGGGCGAACGCCGTTTCACCGCCGAGCGCGCCACCGCCGAGGAAGGCATTGACACCTACGTCTCCGTGCTCACGCAGGCCCGGAAGGTGCGCGACGGACGCGCGGAACTCGGCGCGCGGACGCAGTCGGTCGCCGACCGGACGCTTGGTCCGAGCCTCGAGGTCGTCGACAGCGAAGTGCGCCGTCGACTGAATCGGGCCTGCGAGGAACTGGGCATCGTCGAGTTCTCGGTCACCACCGGCACGTCCCTCGCAAAGCCAACTCCCGCCAAGCGCGAGTTCAAGCAGTCGAGCGAGCGGTCGCTCCGGGATGAAGCCGACTTCGTCGAAGTGGAGGCCACGGTCTCCGCGTCCGGCCCGGCTGGGAAGATGTACCGACTGCTCCATCGGGTGCAGGTCGAGCCCTGGCTGAAGCGGATCGAGTCGGTGCGACTCGACCCGACCGCCGACGGTTCCACGGTGCGCATGACGGTGAAGTTGCGGACGATCTTCCTCCCGGGCATGACGGCCGAGAAGGCGTTAGCACCTGACCCACAGGCACTTGCATCCGCGACGCGCTTCGCAGCCCTCTTCGAGGCGAACCCGTTCCGAATCCCTCCTCCGCCTGCGGTTCCGGTGCAAACGACTCTTTCTCCCGTCACCAGCCCAGCCTCGTCGGGCGCTGGAACCGGCACCGACGCGACGCCGCTGACGGTGCCCACCCCTGCCAGTCCGTTCCCGTACGGAGAGTGGCAACTGACCGGTGTCGTCGACGGTCCGGGAGGCGCGGAGGTTTGGCTTCGTCATCTGCCGTCCGGATCTCAACTTACGTTGCAGCCGGGAGCCGCGGTCGGTGAGCTTGTCTTCCGCCGCGTCGAGTACGATTTCGGAGTGTTCGACGGCCCCGGTGGAACCTGCCGGGTGCAAGTCGGAAGCAACCTCACGCAGCGGTCCGCGGCCGCTGGCTAGAAGACACGTTTGGCTCGTGCTCGCACCTCGGCGGGTCCGGGTGGTTTGGCATCTGCCGAAGGGACGACTGCATGAAGCGACGCGCGCGCAACGCCGGAGTGGTGGCACCTGCCGTGCTGACCGCCACCCTTGCAGCCCAGACTGCCGCAGCCCAGACTCCCGCAGTCGAGCCGCCCGCAGTCCCGCCATCCGCGACCATGGCGGGCGCCGTGGCGCAGGACGCGGGTTCGCCCGAAGGCGCCGCGCGCGAGCAGGCCGCCGCCGGCGTGCGGCTGCGCTTCAACTTCAAGGGCCAGACCTACGACCAGATCCTCGACTACTTCAGCCGCACGACGGGTTACCCGATCGTGCGTGAGACGGAAGTTCCGAAGGGCACCGTCGACTACATCTATCCGAAGGACTACACGCTCGACGAGGCGATCCAGACGCTGAACGTCCTGCTCCAGACGCAGAACTGCATGCTCCGCGTCGAGGGCGGCCGGATGTTCCTGCAGAAGCTCGACGACATGAAGCGCGAGAACGTGCCGACCTTCGTCGGCACGGTGCCTTCGGGGGTGACGGACGACACGATCGTCACGGTCGTGCTCCCGCTCCTCAACGCGCAGGCGAAGCCGGTCGCCGAGCAGCTCAAGAACCTCGTCGCGACCTACGGCTCGGTCACCGCGCTCGAGCAGCAGAACAGCATCCTCCTCGTCGAGACGGCGGCGCAGGTGCGGCGGCTCCAGCGGATCATCGACGAGATCGACCGCAAGGACGTCGAGAACCTGATCGAGTTCATCCCGATCCGCTTCGCGCGCTCGTCCGAGCTCCTCAAGAGCCTGCAGGCGCTCATGGGCGAGCGCGTCGTCGAGTACGTGGTCAACCCCGCCGACGGCAAGCGCACGAAGATCGAGGAGAACCGCGTGGCGGGTCTCGTCGTCGCGTCCGACGACCGCACCAACGCGATCGTCGCGCGCGGATCGCGTGCGAAGATCGACCAGCTGAAGCAGACGATCGACCTGCTCGACGTGCCCGTCGCGGGCGGCGCCGAGCCGACCGCCGCGGGCGGTCGCGGCATGCGGACGTTCTCCGTCGCGAAGGTGAAGGCGCCCGTCGCGAAGGAACGGCTCGAGCAGCTGTTCGCCGCGTATCCCGCCGACCGGAAGCCCACGATCGTCGCCCTGCCCGAGGCGGAGCGCGTCACGATCGTCGGCGACCTCGGCTCGATCGACGACGCCGAGCGCTTCATCGCCGAGATGGAGGGCTTCGATCCGGCGAAGCAGCCCGCGAAGCCGGGCGCGACCGTGCGCGAGCGCCTGCGCGGCGACCGCGCGGTGGCGGCGCTCGAGCTCGAGAGCGCGTCTCCCGAGGCGATCCTCGCCGCGGCGAAGGCGCTCCTCTCGAAGCGCCAGCAGGACGAGATCTCGCTCGTCGCGGGCCCCGACGGCCGCACGATCCTCGTCGCGGGCGATTCCGCCGACATCGCGGGGATCCGCGCGATCGTCGAGACGCTCGACCGCCCCGCGAACGTCGAGCGCCAGGTGCGGCTCATGCGCGTCGCGAGCAAGGACGCCGAGCAGTCGGTGACGCGCGCGCGCGAGCTCTACGAGCAGCAGACGCCGGCGGCCGACGCCGCGCGCAGCCTGCGCATCGAGCTCGACGCCGCGAGCCGCGAGCTCGTCCTCATCGGAAGCGCGCAGTCGATCGCGCGCTTCACCGAACTGCTGAACCAGGTCGACGGCATGCGCGCCGTCGAGCGCGAGACGCGGCAGATCGCGCTGAAGGACGCGCTCCCGTCCGCGGTCGCGCCGCAGCTGCGCGAACTCGCGCGGCAGGTGCTCGATCCGCGCGACGGCACCGCGTTCACCGCGCCCGCGATCGAGCCGCTCGACGCGACGCGCGCGCTCCTCGTGAGCGGCACGCCCGCCGAGGTCGCCGAGATCCAGTCGCTCGCGGCGAGCCTCGACCGCCCAACGCGCGACGCGTTCGCGTTCCGCGCGATGCCCGTGCCCGGGCTCGACGCGCAGGCGCTCGTCGCGCGCGCCGACTCGATCTACGCGCAGCTCGCGCGCGGCGGCGGCGCCGAACTCGAGAAGCCCGCGGTCGAGGTCGACTCCGCGAGCGGCGCGCTCCTCGTGAGCGGACGCCGCGACGCGGTCGCGCTCTACGAGAACGCCGTCGCGCAGGCGCGTCTCCTCCTTCCGCCGCCGCGCACCGGGAAGATCGTCCCGATGCGCGCGGCGTCCGCGGCCGAGGTCGCGGCGAAGCTCTCGCCGCTCCTCGCGAGCGCCGCTCCTGTCGATCCGTCGCGCACCGTGCCCGCCGCCGAGATCCGCGTGATCGAGGCGACGAACGCACTCTACGTCGTGGGCGAGGCGCCGCAGCTCGCGCTCATCGAGGGCTTCATCCGCGATCTCGACGTCGCGGCGCCCGAGGCGCTTCCGCCGCTCCGCCTCCTCCAGCTGCGCGGTGGCGACGCCGCGCAGGTCGCGACCATGCTCACGCAGCGCTACGACACGCGCGCGCCCGAGCAGCGCCGCGCGCAGCCCGTGCGCATCGAGAGCGACGCGACGACCAACACGCTCGTCGTCACCGCGCATCCCGCGGTGTTCGAGGAGATCCGCGCGCTCGTCGACGACCTGAACCGCGCGGGCGACGC
>JBIIYI010000492.1:0-2614 GCA_044346895.1 Phycisphaerales bacterium | reverse complement strand
GGGCGTCGAGCGCGACCCGCCCTGCTCGTCGCGCAGGAACGCGCCGATCACGAGCAGGTTGGCGACGGCGCTCACGAGGCCGGTCGCGACGGGCGACGCTCCGGCGCGCCGCGCGATCGCGCCGAAAGCGACCGGGACCGCGAGCGTGAGCGCGAACAGCGCCTCGCCGATCCAGAGCCCCGGCGCCATCATCGAGAGGTATCCGATCGCCCACATCACGGCGGTGGTCGCGAATCCGAGCGCGAGGTGGATCCGCCGCACCATGTACGCCGCACCGAAGCCGAGGGCGGAAAGCAGGACGAAGACGATGGCGATCGTGCCGAGGGTCCAGGTGCGCGCGGGCTCGGCGGAACCCGCCGCTGCGGACGCGATCGCATCCTGCGCGACGACCGACGGCCCGAGCGATGCGAGGATCGCGTGCGGCAGCGTCGAACCAAGTGCATGCAAGGTCGTCATGGGGGCCTATGGTAGGATTCCGCCCCCGCCACGATGCATCCGTCCAGCGCCGAAATTCCCGCTCGAATCGACGCGACCGCGACCACCGCGCGCGGCGGAGAACCACGGGCCGAGCTCGCCGAGGATGCGGACGCACGAAGTTCGCCGCCGCCCCGCGCGCGCTCGCTGCTCGGCGTCTGGGCCGAACTGACGAAGGTCCGCCTGAACGCGCTGGTGCTCGTCACGACCGCCGTGGGTTATGCCCTCGGCGAGGTCGGCGCGATCGACTGGATGCGGCTCGCCTGGACCTGCGCGGGTACGGCGCTCGCAGCGGCCAGCGCGTCGCTCTTCAACCAGTTGTTCGAGCGCCGGCGCGACGCCCTCATGCACCGGACGCGCGGCCGCCCGCTTCCCGCGCGGCAGATCGGACCGGCGAGCGTCTTCGCGGCCGCGATCATCGCGGGCTACGCGGGCTCGTGGCTGCTCGTCGAGTTCGTCGGGATGCTGCCCGCCGCCCTCGCCGCGCTCAACATCCTGCTCTACGCAATTCTCTACACGCCGCTCAAGCCGCGGACCACCTTCAACACGCTGATCGGCGCGGTCTGCGGCGCGATCCCGCCGGTGATCGGCTGGACCGCCGCCACGGGTCAGCTCGATCCGGGCGCGTGGCTCCTCGGCGGCATCCTCTTCGTCTGGCAGCTTCCGCACTTCCTCGCGCTCGCGTGGCTCTACCGCGCCGACTACGCGCGCGGCGGACACGCGATGCTGCCGGTCCGCGACCACGACGGCGAGATCACGGCGCAGGTCGTGCTGCTCACGACGCTGCCGCTCGTCCCGCTCGGGGCGAGCGCGACCGTGCTCGGCCTCGCCGGGGTCGCGAGCGCGGTGGTGAGCGTGGTCGCCGGCCTCGCCTTCGCATGGCTCGCGCTCGGCTTCTTCCGCCGGCGCGACGACGCCAGCGCCCGCCAAGTCTTCCTCGGAAGCATCACCTACCTGCCCGTCGTCCTCGCGGCCATGACGATCGACCGGGGTCCGATGAACGCGATGGCGTTCGTCCGGGGCCGCAGCAACGCGCCGATGGTCGAGATCGACGCGAGCGCGGCCGGCGCCGACGGCGCGATCAACCCGTACGAGCGCGCGCCGGGCGACATGCAGGATCCGGCTTCGATCCCAGGAACCCCGCGATGAATGCGAACGAACCCGACGCGCGACCTCCCCAGGGCTCGCCCACCCTCACCTTCCGCGGCGGCGGATGGGTGATCGTGCTCTCCGTGGTGCTCGTCCTCCTCGTCATGCTGTGGGGGCTGCTCGCCCCGCTGCTCGGGAAGCGCCCGGTCGGCGACGGCTTCACGCTCGAGAGCTACGGCTACGACCTGACATCCCTCGCCATCGAGCGCGATGAACTCGTCGGTTCGGGCTTCCCGCGCGGCTTCCTGCCCTCGCGCGACGATCCGAAGCACCTCGCCGGCCGCGACATGGCGGTCTACAACGAGCAGAACCGCCCGAAGTACGTGGTCAGCAGCGACCGCGTCATCGGCGCCGTGATCAACGGACAGGCGCACGCATGGCCGCTCTCGATGCTGAACGCGCATGAGATCGTCAACGACACGGTCGGCGGGATCCCCGTGGCGGCGACCTACTCGCCGCTCTGCGACGCTGCGGTCGTGTTCGATCGGCGGATCGGCGGCGGCGTGCTCAAGTTCG
Organism: Phycisphaerales bacterium; assembly: GCA_044346895.1. Classification (GTDB taxonomy): domain Bacteria; phylum Planctomycetota; class Phycisphaerae; order Phycisphaerales; family SM1A02; genus QWPT01. Next base: position 475 of record JBIIYI010000492.1, on the reverse strand, counting down.
AGGTCAGCGGACTGCTCTCCGACTCGAACCTCGTCTTCTACGACAAGTCGGAGGAAGGCGTCCCCGCCGACGCCGCGGAGCAGCGCGTGCCGAGCCTCTTCCTCCAGCTCGCGCGCAAGCCCGTGGCGGGCCCGCTCGCGAAGGGCGCGGAGATCGCGCACTTCCCGAACGTCTGCATCACGACCTGGGCGGACTGGCTTGCCGCGCACCCGGACACCACCGTCGCCGAGCGCGACCCGGAGATGATCCGGCGCATGAAGGAGATCTCGTACGCGCGGTACTTCCTGACGCCCTCGTACGAGTCGCCGGTGTCGCCCCTTCCGGACGATGCCATGCTGGCGAAGCGCCGACTTCGGGCGAAGAGCCCTGTGATCGCGCTCTCGATCGGGGGTCGCTGGAGGCTGCTGGCGATCGAGAATCTGCTCGACGCGATCCCCGCGGGCGCCGATGGCGCTCGCGATGCGAGACTGACCAT
>JBIIYI010000491.1:0-2630 GCA_044346895.1 Phycisphaerales bacterium | reverse complement strand
CTCCGGAGGGAGGAATGCTCGAACGCGTGCGCTCGGTGTCTGAACGCGTGCGCTCGGTGTCGGAACGCGTGCGCTCGGGGTCTGAACGCGTGCGCTCGGGGTCTGAACGCGTGCGCTCGGGGTCTGAACGCGTGCGCTCGACGAACGTCCGCGCCTCGACGAGGTGCCGGTCGTACTCGGCGCGGTCGGGTTCCGCCGCCGCGAACTTCACGAGGTCGGCGAGCCGCAGGAGCGCGCGCAGGCGCTCGGTCTCGCCTGCGGGAAACTCCGCATGCGTCGCCGCCATCGCGAGGAACTCGCGCGAGGTCTGCCGTTCCGCCGGGATCTCGAAGCGCCGCGACGCGTAGCCGCGGACGATCGCGGTGAGCCGGTCGTAGAACGCGCCCGTCTCGCCCGCAGCCGCGACGCGCGACTGCGCGAGCCGGTCGAGTTCGGCGAGCGCCCATGCGTCCGGCGCCAGCGGCTCGCGGCGATCGTGACGGACGAGCCGCCAGATGAGCCAACCTCCGATCGCGAGGAGCAGTGCGGCGCCCGCGAAGCCCCACCATGCGACGCGCTGCGCGATCGGAATCTCGCCGAGGATGTCGCGGTACTTCGACGGATCGGCGTCCTCGCCAAGCAGGCTCTTCACCGGGAACGACGGGAAGTCGACGCGACCCTCGCGCAGGGTTCCGCCCGCGAGGTACGTGACCGCGAGCGGCTCCGGCGTCTGCGTCCCGGCATCGAGCGTCGAGAGGATCACGTCGACGACGGCGTAGACCGTTCCATCGGCGCCGCGCTCGACGCGTGGCGTCGAGATCGTGAGGACGTCGAAGACGCCGAGCGTCTCGGGTCGGGTCGGGATCGCGAGCGAGGCGGGCTCGAATCGCGCGGCATCATCGCCGCGTGCGGTGAACCGGATCTCGCAGGGGATCGCGGAGCCGACCTCGGGGAAGTCGGGCGCGCGCACGCTGGCGACGCAGCCTTCGAGCGTCGTCTCGCGGAACGCCGGCGCCTCCTCGGCGTGCGCGGATCGCGCGATGGTCGCGCTCGTCACTGGAGCCACGAGGGCCGCGAGCGACGCGACCGTGACGAACGTGCTGCGCGCCGCGGTCGGCCGGCTGCGCGCCGCCGCGTTCGCGGGGAAGTCCGAGCGCGTCGATGCGGCGGAGGCCGTCATGTCCCGCGCCTCCCGGACCGCAGCGCCTCGCGCCGCGTGAAGTAGGCGCGCAGCGGGGGAATCGGATCCTCGCCCGTCTCGAGGACGAGCGGCTCGATGCGCGCGCGCCGGAAGTGGCGATCGCGCGTCGCCGCGCGCTCGGCGGCCACGTCGCCCCAGCCCTCGCGCACCCAGCGCGAGGACGTGTCGAATCGACGGCGGGCGCCGGTCTCGAGATCCTCGAACTCGACGATGCCGACGTTCGGGATCTCGCGCTCGCGCACGTCGCCGACGACGATCGGAATCACGTCGTGCCGCCGCCGGAGGCGGGCGAGCGCACGATGCCAGGATTCGGTCGCGGAGCGCGGGGATTCGTGCGCGGAGCGCGGGGCTTCCGGCGCGGAACGCGCGCTCGTTCCGTCGCCGCGCTCGCCCGCCGCGCCCTTCTCTGGATCGCTCTCGAGGAAGTCGCTGACCACGCAGACGACCGACCGCTTCGACAGGCTTCGCGCGACCTCGTCGAGCGCGCGCGCGATGTCGGTCCCCCGGCCCTCCGGGCGGAACGCAAGCAAATCGCGCACGATGCGGAGGACGTGCCGCGGTCCCTTCCGCGGCGGCACGAACGCCTCGGTGCGGTCGGTGAAGAGGAGCATGCCGACGCGGTCGTTCGAACGGATCGCCGAGAAGGCGAGCGTGGCCGCCACTTCCGCGACGAGCTCGCGCTTCAGTTCGCCGCGCGTTCCGAAGGAGAGCGAGCCCGACAGATCGACCGCGAGGAGGACCGTGAGCTCGCGTTCCTCGCGGAACAACTTGATGTGCGGCGATCCGACGCGGGCGCTCACGTTCCAGTCGATCGCGCGCACGTCGTCGCCGACGAGGTACGGGCGCACCTCCTCGAACTCCATGCCGCGACCCTTGAACGCCGAGCGGTACTGGCCCGCGAGCACGTCGCTCACGAGGCGGCTCGTGCGGATCTCGATGGATCGGATCTTGCGGCGGATCTCGGGAGACAGCATCGCGTTCGTCGTCTTCGTCGTCGTCGTCTTCTTCTTCGTCTTCTTCTTCGCCTTCACTTTCGCCGATTCCCACGGCGATCTCGTCGCGACCGTCAGGTCACGGCACGGCGACGCTCGCGAGCAGCGTCTTCACGAGATCGTCGCCGGTGCGATCCTCCGCCTCGGCCTCGAAGCTCGGGACGAGCCGGTGCCGCAGCACCATCGGCGCGATGTCCTTCACGTCCTGCGGCACGACGTAGCCGCGACCGTCGAGGAACGCATGCGCGCGCGCGGCGCGCGAGAGGGCGAGCGTGGCGCGCGGCGATGCGCCGAACGCGACGAGACCCTCGAGCGGCACCTTCGCACCCTTCGGATCGCGCGACGCGACCACGAGATTGACGATGTAGTCCTTGATGCGGTCGTCCATCGCGATCTCGTCGACGGCGAGCCGCGCGGCCGCGATGTCCGACGGCTTCATCACCGGCTGGACGCGCGGC
>JBIIYI010000490.1:0-2643 GCA_044346895.1 Phycisphaerales bacterium | reverse complement strand
GGCGATTTCATCGAGCCGATCGTCTCTCGCTTCAACGACCGCACGCGGCTCCTCCTCATCGACCACATCACGAGCCCGACCGCGATCGTCGTTCCGATCCACGAACTGGGCCGCGAGGCCCGGCGCCGCGGAATCCGCGTGCTCGTCGACGGCGCGCACGGGCCGGGCTCGGTCCCGCTTTCGATCGACGACATCCCCTGCGACGCCTACACCGGCAACCTGCACAAGTGGTGCTGCGCGCCGAAGGGCTGCGGATTCATCGCTGCCAGCGCCGACTTCGCGGCCGAGCTGCGTCCGATCGCCACGAGCCATCGCTACGGCGAGGGGCTCGTGCGCGAGTTCGACTGGCAGGGGACGCGCGACATGAGCCCATGGCTCGCCGCGCCGTTCGCGCTTCGATTCTTCGAGCGGTTCGGCTGGGACAACGTCCGTCGTCACAACCACGAACTCGCCGCATGGGCGCACCGCGAGCTCGTCGCCCGCTGGAACGTGGCGCCCCTCGCGCCACTCGACGGAAGCATGCTCGCGTCGATGGCTCCCATCCCGGTGCCGGAGCGCGCGCAGGCTGCATTCGAGTCCGAGATGGCGCTGCAGGCGCATCTCTACGACCGCGCGCGGATCGAGATTCCCGTGATCGCATGGCACGGGCGCTGGCACGTGCGGGTGTCGTGCCATCTGCACACGTCGCCCTCCGACGTCGAGCGGCTCGACGAGGTCATGCGCGGCCTCGGCTGATCGGTCGATTCGGCGGCGGAAGCCCTACAGATCGAACTGCCAGCCGACGGCGGGATCTTGTTTGGGAAAATGCTTCATCGGAGGCGTCCGCGAACCGAAGACGGAAGCATGCGGCTGCGTCGGTTCCCTTTCCGAACACTCGTTTCCTCGTTCGCCCTCGGCGCGTGGGCGTTCGCCCTCGGCGGCTGCGGCGGATCGCCGTGGGAGCAGGGCATGAGCGAGGAGGCCGCTTCGGTGGCCGCCGACCGGACGGTCGAGCGCGTCTTCTACGCCGACAAGGTATCGCTGGACGTGTGGGTCGACGAGCGCCCGTCGGGTGCGGTGATCCGCCACGGAATGCTCGTCGTGCGTCAGCCGCGCATGCCGTCGCGCGACGAGCCGCGCGGCGGTCGCGTCGAGGTCATCTCGCTTGGCCCCGAACTCCAGACGAAGGTCGCGGATGTCGTGAGCGATCGGATCCCGGTGACGTCGGGCATGAAGACGAACTTCGCGCTCGGTCGCGCGGTGCCGGTGCGCGTCGAGCGCGTCGATGCGGAAGGCGGACGAACCCTGCTTGCCGAGGGCCGCGTCGCCTTCCTCGAACTGACGCGCTGAAGCCGGATGCGCGTGGGCGCTCGGATCGCGTCGCTACCGCTCGACCCCGAGGGCATCGCGCTCGGTCCTCGTGCGGTGCAGCGTGTCCTCGTGGCCGCGACGCTCCGACTCGGCCGCCGCCAGCCGCGGGAAATCCCGCTCGTACCAGCGCGTCCAGAGCCGCTGGTCCCAGCCGAAGGGCGGTGCAGGCTGACCCGTCTCGCGTTCGACCACGGCGCGGAGGCTGTAGTACACCTCGGTGCGGTAGACGACGACGACGGACTCCATGATCCGGAAGACGCTGCCCTCGAAGATCGTTCCCGGGATCGGTTGGAACGCGCCGGATGCGTCGCCGACGACGGGCACGGCGCCCGCGATGTACGACACCGACTTCCCGAGTGCGATCCACGCCTCGTCACCGCGCTTCTGACGCGGTGGCGTGGATTGCGCGGCGATCAGCGACGGAATGAGCCCCGCGCCCGCGTGGGCCGAGGCGATGCTGGCCGCGCGATTGACGTGGAGTTCGCGATCGCCCGCGAGATACGTCGCGAGCGCGCCTTCGGCTTCGCGCGAGAGTCGGGTCGGAAGCGCGGCGACCGCATCCGCGCGCACCTGATCGTCCGCGGTCACTCCGAGGCGGACCAGCGCGGGATGGCCGAAGGCATCGTCCTCCGCCAGGGCGAGAAGGAGCGCGCGGCGAGCGTCTCGGTCGCGCTCGAGAAGGTTGGCCTCGTTCGCGTTACCCGAGAGGATCGCGAGCGCTTCGCCGAGTTCGGTCGCACCGCGGAGCGTGCGCAGGGTTTCGAGTGCGCGCGCGCGGTCTGGCTTCGCGGCATCACGCGCGAGCCCGACGCGGCGGAGCTCGCGCAGTGCGGCGCGCACGATGGCCGTCTCGCGTTCCAGCCGAAGCTGCGCACGGCGCGTCGATTCGCCGGAAGGATCGGCGGCTTCGGGCGGAAGCCGCTGCGCGAGCAGGGCCTCGACCGCCGCGGAGCGGTAGCGGTCGACGAGCGCGGAACCCATCGACGGCGGGGCCTTGGATCCGCTCCCGATGCCGACGGGTGCAGCCGTCGCGGGCGTTGTGGGCGTCGCGGGCGAAGTCGGCGCGGTCCCGGTCTGGGAAGCGGGCTTCGGCTCGGGCGGCGCCAACTGCGGGACGACCAGGCACGTTGCGAGGAGCGGGGCGGCCACGAGGTGCATGAGGCGAATATACGCAGACGGCTGGGCGCGACGAGCGGGAGGGAGGCGGTTTCAGCGAATCGTCGTCTGCGCGATCAGTGGGTGCTCGCCGCCGGTGCGCCCGGCGCCGGATCACGCGGTGGAGTTCGTCGAACC
>JBIIYI010000489.1:0-2648 GCA_044346895.1 Phycisphaerales bacterium | reverse complement strand
CGCGCGCGAGATCGAGATCGCGTGGCGCGCGAGGATCTTCGCCGTGCGCTCGAGCATGGTGCGCGTGCGGGCGTTCTCGACGACCACGACGATGCGGCTCATCGTGGGATGCGATTCGGGCTCGAGTTCGACCGCGGTGCCGTCCGTGCCCGAGACGCGGCTGAAGAGCCTCCAGTGCGCGGCAACGCGCAGCGGGGTGCAGGTGAGGACGTACTCGGCCGAACAACCCGCGAAATAGTTCGAGATCTGATCCGGCGTCCAGTCGAGCTTCTGCTCCTTCGCGTAGCGGATCGTCTCGGTCAGCTTCGCGGACTGCCGCGGATCGCGGCTGTCGAAGGCCTCCGGGTCGCCGAAGACGAACGTGTCGAGCACGAGGTTGCCGTCGAAGCTCGAGTGGATCTTCGCCGCGCGCAGCGAGCGGTCCATCGGTAGCTGCGAGACGAGTTCGGCGAGGATGCCCGGGTAGTTCGCGCTCCGGATCAACGTGAGCTGACGGCCGTCCTCGCTCTTGAGCGTGAGGTCGATGGGGCGGTCCGAGGCCTTCGCCGCGATGATCGCCCGGAGGTGCGCCAACTGGCTCGCCCGGTCGGTGTCCTGGAAGTACATCGGGGGCATCTGCGACACGAACCATGGCACGACGCTTTCCGCGGTCGCGCGGAAGCTGCTGGCGAGGGTGTCGATGATGGAGCCGGCGTCCGGCGTGGTGCCCGGCTGCGAGGAAGGCGCGGTGGTCATTTCGTGTATGTTCCGTCGAAAGGGGAAGCGGACAGGATAGCCAAGCCACGGCACCTGCCGGAAGCCACGGCACCCGCCGGAAGCCACGGCACCCGCCGGAAGCCACGGCTCCGGCCGATAGTCGCGGCTCCCGCCGGAAGCCGTTCCCGTCGGGGGGCCGCCGGGAAGACGGCCGGATCCCCGCCGACGGCCAGCCGGGGAGTACTTCACGCGGAGCAAGCCATGCGGGCGATTGTCATCGGCAACTTCGACGGTGTTCATTCGGGACACCGGCACCTCTTCCGGACGGCCCTCGGGCGCGCCCGCGAGGTCGTTGCGGTCACGTTCGAACCGCTTCCTGCCGCGGTCCTTCGGCCCGAGATCCGCATGGGGCGCCTCACGCCGTCGGACGAACGGCGCGCGCTCCTGATCGAGACCTGCGGCGCGGGGGAGGTGCTCGAACTTGAGCCCACGTCCGAACTTCTCGGACGTTCGCCCGCTGCGTTCATCGACGACCTCCGGGATCGGATCGACTTCCAACTGGTGGTCGAGGGCCCGGACTTCCGGTTCGGTCACCGACGTTCCGGCGACGTCGACCTTCTCCGAAGCCTCGGCCAGACGCGCGGTTTCGAGGTGTCGGTGGCCGAACCGTTCGAGGTGATCCTCACCGACGGGTCGTGCGTCGAGGCCCGGAGTTCGGTGGCGCGGGCACTGCTTGGCGAAGGTCGCGTGGCCGACGCCGCATGCGTCTTCGGGCGACCGTACGAACTGCGCTGTCGAACGGCGCAGGGCGACCAGCGGGGCCGCACGATCGGCTGGCCGACCGCGAACCTCGACGCGATAGGCCGCATCCTACCCGCCGACGGCGTCTACGCCGGCGAGGCGACGCTCCCCGACGGACGGGTGGCCATCGCGGCGATCTCGGTCGGCACGAAGCCGACGTTCGGCGAGAGCGCGCGCACTTGCGAGACGACGCTGCTCGAGCCCGATGGGCGCCCGTTGGACCTGCCGCTCGACTGGTACGGCTGGCCGATCCGCCTGCGCTTCCACGAGCGCATCCGGGGCATGGAGCGGTTCGGCGGCCTCGAGGCGCTGCTCGCCGCGATGGAGGGCGATCGCGCCGCCGTCCTCTCGACCATGCGGGGGCCGCGGGCCTTCCGCTAGCATTCCCGCGTCGCGTCGAAGGTGCTCCGAGGCCGTGACGCGACCTGATGAACCACACGACGAACCACACGACGATGTACGCGACGAACACCACCATGGAGGCCCTCGCCGGCGAACTGCGCGCGGCGAGGCGGGTGCTCGTGACCACGCATCAGAAGCCCGATGGCGATGCGATGGGCTCGGTGCTTGCCGTCGTGCGCGCGTGCGTCGCCGTCGGCGTCCATGCCGAGGGTTGGGTCGTCGATCCGTGCGAGGGAAATCTCCGCGCCTTCGAGGGGCCGACGAAGGTCACGCACGTCGACCCGCGCGCGCCGCGGCTTCCCGAGGGCGAGTTCGACCTCGTCGTCGTGGTCGATACGGGCGCGTGGACGCAACTCGAGGTGCTCGCGCCGTGGCTTCGCGCGCGCGCCGAGCGCGTGATCGGCCTCGACCACCATGCGCGCGGCGACGAGGTCGCGGCCCGCCGCGTGGTCGACGTCGGGTGCGGGTCGTGCACGGCGCTCCTCGTCGGACTCGTCGAGGCGATTGGCGTCGATCTGCGTGCGGGCGCCGACGGAGCACGGCGCTTCTCGATCGCCGAGGCGATCTACATGGGGCTCGCGACCGACACCGGCTGGTTCCGCTTCCCGAACGCGCGCGCAAGCGAGTACATGCTCGCGGCGCGGATGCTCGAGGCCGGGGTCGACAAGAACGCGATGTACCAGCAGCTCGAGCAGTCGAGCCGCGCCGAGCGCATGCTGCTCCAGGCGCGCGCCCTCTCGAGCCTTTCG